>JAQUVQ010000041.1 GCA_028693285.1 Smithellaceae bacterium | reverse complement strand
TATTTATCCTGAGCACGTATACGTCACTTTGATCACACCCCAATCTTTCTGGAATCAAGACAGAGACTACCAAAATATTTACGAAAAATATGAAAAAGATAAAAGTCTAATAGCGAAGCACCTTCAAACGTGTGATTTAAAATTTAAGAATCATATTGATTACGACTTTCTCAAGGAAAGACTATCTCGGCTAAAGTTTAAACGTGTTACATTTGAAAAGTTGCTTGGTTTGTCCGATCCAGTTACAGAATTTAAAACATGGAAAGAAGTTCTTATAAAAATTAAGAGAGAAGACCTTTTTGATAAGTTAACAAAACAATTGATAAAACCATGAATATAATCATACATAGAGGAACAAAAGAGGTTGGCGGATCTTGCGTAGAAATTACTTGTCAGGACTCTTGTATTCTTATTGATTTCGGCATTCCTCTGGGTTTTGACTTTGACGAGGATATTAATTCCGTTCTGCCCGAACCTTTGTATTCAAATATTATTAATGGTAATAAAAAAATTGATGCTCTTGTGTTATCCCATGCTCATTTAGACCATTATGGATTAATCGGCAAATTACCGAAGGAGATTCCCATCTACATGGGAAAGGCTACTGCTGAATTAATCAGATATGCAGACAATTTTACTACCAATAAAATTGGTCAAATTAAACCGATAATATTCAATGATCATGAACTTTTTAAAATTTGCAGTTTTGAGATAATGCCGTACTCAGCTGATCATTCTGCTTTTGATTCTTACGCGTTTCTGATTACCAACGACAACAAATCAATATTCTATTCAGGAGATTTCCGGGCGCATGGTCGTGAACATGAAAAATTTGATAATTTAATATGCAATCCGCCTAAGGTGGATCTCCTTTTGATGGAAGGCACTCTTATAGGAGAACGAATAGACGAGCCGAACATTGAAGAATTAGAAGTTGAAAGAAAACTGGTTGGCCTCTGTCTAGAAACAAAAGGGACTGTTTTTGTGACTGTTCCAAGCATGAATATTGACAGAATAATCAGCATCTACAATGCAGCAAAACAGACAGGGCGAAAATTTATTTTAGACTTACATGCTGCCGAGTTATTTGACCGACTTAAAAATTATTCCAACGATATTCCACAATCAGCATACCCTGATGTTTTGCTATGGTATCCGAAATTCCAAAGAGAGAATTTCGATAAACATGGTTTAAATTGGTTAATGCAAAAACATAAATATTGGAAAAAAACATTAAAGGACTTTTCATCTGAAATACCAAAATCAATCATGATGCTTCGTCCATATTGTAAAAATGAGATAGAAAAGAATGCTGACTTATCTGGTTCTGTTTGGGTATATTCGATGTGGAAGGGATATCTCGGACGGAAGAAGTCATTACAAGATTTGAAACAATGGACAGAAGGTAAAGGAATACCGTTTAAATTTCTACATACGACTGGACATGCTCAGCTTCAAGACCTGAAACGATTAGCGAAAGCACTTTCACCACAAGTTTTGATACCAATCCACAGTTATCATTGCGAGCTATTTTCTGAGCACTTTGAAAATGTCCACCGTTTAGAAGACGGAGAAGTCTTTTCTTTATAAATGATCATAATAATTAGATGAAGTGACCTATGCATTTTCTTCTATATGTATGTCTTCCAACAAGCGAGGCTAAAACAAGTATACAGGCTAGAAAGCGGGTCTTCTGTTATCTATGCAAAGAAAAATTTATACATAATGGACGGTTCGGTGGTTTGTGTGATTACTTCTTGGTCGGTGGCGTATAGTATAGGGTCAGGTCTTGAAAAATCACTTTTTGAGAGACTTTTCAAAAATTTATATTTCAAGACCTAACCCCAAATCCGTGTTATCTCGTGAATCGTCCTGCAGGATAAGCACCTCGGCACTTTGTCCTGCTTTGAAAGGAAGATCTTCTTTCATTGCGTCCTTATCCTTCCAGAAGCCTTAAATATTCCTTTGCCGATTCATGGCAGACACCGACAATAAAGTTGATAAACGGCCTGTCATCGCCTTTGTGGGTTTTGTTCAGGCTGTTCAGATAGTCGCGCCGCAAGACCGGCGGTATAATGGCCAACGGATAACCTGACTGCAATAGAGCAAGGTTCATCAAGAGACGCCCCGCCCTGCCATTGCCGTCAATGAAGGGATGTATCGTCACGAGTTCCTTGTGGGTAAATGCCGCAAATTCAACAGGGTGGTGCTTTGACCTGTTGTCAGGAATTGCGGCAATGAAGGACTTCATCAAATCCGGTATCTTATCGGGTGACGGGGGGATGAAGTCCGTCCCGGTAATGATAACTCTTTGCTTCCGGTATTTTCCGGCCTGATCTTCGTCAATCCGATAGTAAAACAGCCGGTGCAGTTCTTTGACGTTCGCTTCCGTGATTTCTTGCTGCTTTGCCAACCGGAAAAGCAAATCATACGCTTCCGAATGTCCCAGCGCTTCCAGGTGATCTTTGAGAGGCTTGCCGCCAATCGTGATGCCGTCTTCAATAACGATCTTCGTTTCCGTTTCGGTCAACGAATTTCCTTCCAGTGCATTGCTGGAATAAGTCACGCCGATGCGGAAATATTCCCGAAGCTGTTTGAGCAGGTGAGCGTCGATCGGCCTGAAAGTGTCGATCTTGGATTTTATCAAATCAATTTTCTTGAGGGTGTCTTTCATCGCGTCCCTTTCACAAATATATTGCTGTATCGGATTAGAGAAAGACACGGTGCCACATATGCGAGTGTTATTCGGACTTCGTTTATTCGTTTTTCGTGGCAAGCCATGTTATGGTTTTATCCTATACCAATAAAGGGTATAGGACAAGTCTTAATACTTCTTGTGAAGATGGGGGGACACAAAAATATTGAAGCGATTTTTATGTTTCAACGGGATGTTGGGAATCAGAGGCAAACATCCTCTTGACTTTTTTATGGGTCAGGCGGATAAGGAGCGTCAAGAAATTGATGACGGGTGAAAAGAAAGAATAAACCCTGCAACCGGAGGCACTGCCATGAGCCGGCCATTGAGACCCTGTTTCTAAATAGAAACGGGGTTTTGCGTTTATATGCCCGGCAGAGTGCAGCCGTTCGATAAGATTTCAGAAGCACATTTGTCCCATCAGTCACGACGATCAGGCTTTGATGACGCGGAGACGCGGTTTTGCATATCCTTAAAAGTGAAGGAGGAGTAAGCCGATGAACATTATTCCCTACACGGCTGAGCATGGGATCTTCCGGGACAGTCTTCGGAAATTTCTCGACAAGGAAATCGTTCCCCACGTGGAAGAGTGGGAGGAAGCGTGCATCGTTCCCCGGAGCGTCTGGAAAAAAATGGGGGAGCAGGGATTTTTGTGTACGGATATCCCGGAGGAATACGGAGGGGTCGGCGGCGACTTTCTCTACTCCGTGATCGTCTGCGAGGAGCTTGTCAAATGCAACTTCTCGGGACTGGCCGCTTCATTGCACAGCGACATCTGCGTTCCCTATATTTCCTCGTTTGCCTCGGAGGAGCAAAAGCGCAAATATCTGCCCGGCTGCGTGTCAGGCGACATCATTACGGCGGTTGCCATGACGGAGCCGAACGCGGGCAGCGACCTGGCCAAAATGAAGACCACCGCGGTGGAAGACGGCGACCATATCATTCTCAACGGCCAGAAGACCTTCATCAGCAACGGCATCAACTGCGATCTGGTCATCGTCGCCGCGCGGGATCCCGACGTCAAGCAGGAACATCAGGCAGTTGACCTCTACCTCGTCGAGGCGGGGACACCCGGTTTTGAAAAAGGCAAGCAGATCAAAAAAATCGGCTGGCACAGCCAGGATACGGCGGAGTTGTATTTTACCGATTGCCGGATTCCCAAAGGAAACCGTCTGGGCGAGAAGGGAAGCGGATTCATCAAACTGATGATGAAACTTCAGCAGGAGCGTTTGGTCTGCTCCATCGGCGCGGTGATCGCCGCGGAGTTCATTCTGGAATTGACCATCCGGTACTGCAAGGAGCGAAGCGCCTTCGGACGTCCCATCTCCAAGTTTCAGCACGTGCAGTTTGAGCTCGTTGAGATGGCCACCGAGACGAAGCTGGGACGCACGTTTCTTGACAAGCTCATCATGGATCACATCGAAGGCAAAAATGTTGTGGTCGAGGTTGCCATGGCCAAATACTGGACAACGGACATGGCTTTCCGCATCGCCGACCGGTGTCTCCAGCTTTTCGGCGGGTACGGATATTGCGAGGAATATCCCATCGCCCGCGCGTGGCGGGACATTCGTGTGACGCGGATTTTTGCGGGGACCAATGAAATCATGAAAACGATAGCGGCGAAGTTTATGGGGTTATAGGTGTAGTTCCATTCATCAACCGGTCTTTGGGCACTAAAAACTTGCACAGGGAGGTGGAAGCCATGATGGATTATCCTTTGTTGCTCACGAATTTCATGCAGCACGCGGCCAAATATTATCCGGGCAAAGAGATTGTCTCTGTTTACGCGACCGGCACGTTCCGTTACACGTATGCCGACTGGTACAAGCGCACCTGCCAACTGGCGGGCGCCCTGCGCGCTTTCGGCATTCAGAAGGGCGACCGGGTGGCCTCCTTCTCTCTGAACAACCATCGCCATATGGAGCTTTACTTCGGCGTTCCCTGCATGGGCGCCGTTCTGCACACGCTTAACATCCGGCTGTCCGTTGAACATCTGGTGTACATCATCAATCATGCGGAAGACCGCATTCTGTTCATCGACGAAGATGTCTATTTTCTCATCGAGCCGTTTAAAGACCAGCTCAAAACCGTGGAGCTGTATGTCATTCTGTCGCAATCCGGCGTGATGCCGCAAACCACGCTTTCGCCGGCCGTCCTGTATGACGACTGGATTAAAGATTATCCGGAGGCCTATGATTTTCCCGTGGACCGCGATGAAAACGATCCCTGTCTCATCTGCTACACCTCAGCGACGACGGGCGATCCCAAAGGCGTGGTTTACAGTCATCGCGGTCTGGTGACGCACTCTTTTTCCACGGGCTTTACCATGGGCATTCAGGAGAAGGACTGCGCCCTGCACATCGTTCCGATGTTCCATGCCAACGCATGGGGAGCGCCTTTTGTCTGCACCTTGTGCGGCATGAAACAGGTGCTGCCGGGCAGACAGATTCTGGACATGGCGGCGCTGTGCCGGATCATCGCTGAAGAGAAGGTAAGCTTTTCCTGCGGCGTGCCGACAATCTGGATCATGCTCCACAATTACCTGGAGCAGGGCGGCGCGCATGACTTCTCGTCCGTTATCAAGTTTTTCTCCGGCGGATCGGCGCTGCCGAGGTATCTTATTGAATCTTTCGAAAAGAAATACGGCGTCATTCTGTCCCAGGGCTACGGATCGACAGAAACGTCCCCGGTGGTCACGCTGTCGATTCCCAAAAGCTACATGCAAACGCTGAGCGCGGACGAAAAGATCGACATTCGGACAACGGCGGGACTGCCGGTGCCGGGGCTCGATGTCAAACTGATCAGCCTGGAGACAGGCAAAGAGGCCCTCATGGACGGCAGGGATATGGGGGAAATTCTGGTGCGCGGACCGTGGATCGCCGGCGAATATTACAAAAACCCGCAGCAGAGCGCCATCACGTTTAAAGACGGGTGGTTTCATACCGGGGACATCGGAATCATGAACCCCGAAGGTTACCTTACCCTCGTGGACCGGACGAAGGATCTCATCAAGAGCGCCGGCGAGTGGATTTCCTCCATCGATCTGGAAAACGCCATCATGGGATTCTCCGGCGTGCTGGAGGCGGCGGTCATCAGCCTGCCGGACGTCAAGTGGCAGGAACGGCCGCTGGCCTGCGTAGTGCTTCGGCCCGAATCGGCCGGCGCCGTCACCGGGGAAGATATTCAGGCGTATCTGAAAGACAAGGTCGCCAAATGGTGGATTCCCGACGAAATTGTTTTCCTGCAGGAGCTTCCCAAAACCAGCGTGGGCAAGTTCGACAAGAAGAAACTGAGGGCAACGGTGCTGCCGGAAGTTTTGAAAAAGCGGGAGCAGGCGTAAAGGCTGGCGGGATGGAAAAGGAAGCCTCTACCGCTTTTTGCGGAAGATCAGCCTGATCGGGACCTTGTCGAAGCCGAATTCGGAGCGGATGGAATTCATCAGATAGCGCTCATAGGAAAAGTGGACGCCTTTCGCGTTCGGAACAAAAAAGATGAATGTGGGCGGCTTAACGCCGGTTTGCGTTGCGTAGGAGATGCCCATGGCTTTATTCTGATAACGGGCCATCGGGTTTTTCCGAACGCATTTTTCCACCAAATCGTTTAAAGGCGAGGTGTCCACCCGTTTTGAATACTGGCTGTAAACCTCGTTGATGAGGTCAAAGATCTTCGGCGCGCGCTGCCCCGTCAGCGCGGAAATGAACACGATGGGCGCAAAATCCATGAATTTGATTTTGTCGTGAATATCCTCGACAAATTTGCCCACGGTGGCGTTGTCCTTTTCAATCTTGTCCCACTTGTTCACGACAATGATGCAGGCTTTGCCGCGCTCATAGGCCAGCCCCACGATTTTGGCGTCCTGCTCCGTCATGCCTTCTTCCGCGTCAATCATTACCAGCGCGATATCGCAGCGGTTGATCGTTTTAAGCGCCTGGATGACGCTGTATTTTTCCAGCGTCAGACTGATCTTGTTTTTCCGGCGGATGCCCGCCGTGTCAATGAGCAGATAGCGCCGGCCGTGCACTTTGATGGTGGTGTCGATGGCGTCGCGTGTGGTTCCGGGCGTGGGATTGGCGATGCTTCTTTCCTTTCCGGAAATCAGATTGACAAGCGATGATTTGCCGACGTTGGGTTTGCCGACAATCGCCACGGCAACAGGTTCATTCTCATCCTCTTTGCTTTCAACGGCTTTGGGAAAGCCTTCCGTCAGCACGGCCAGCAGTTCATCCACGCCCAATCCGTGCTGGGCGGATATGGAATAAAGTTCGTCAATGCCCAGCCGGTAAAATTCCGTAAGAAGTTCTTCATGGCGTGCGCCGTCCACTTTGTTGGCCGCGTAAAACACATTTTTGCCCCGGCCGCGCAATTGCCGTGCGATTTCAATGTCTGAGGGCGTCAGACCGTCCCGGCCGTCCATTAGAAAGATGATAACGTCTGCTTCTTCAATGGCCAGATTGGTCTGCTCGCGCATCTGCACGAGAATGCGTTCTTCCGTGGCCGGCTCGAATCCGCCGGTGTCGATCAGGGTGAAAGCCCGGTCGTGCCAGACGCAATCCATGTAGTTGCGGTCGCGCGTTGCCCCCGGCTCGTCGATGACGATGGCTTTCTGCTTTCCCGCAATGCGGTTGAAGAGCGTTGATTTGCCGACGTTGGGCCGGCCGACGATGGCGATGACGGGTTTTGCCTGCATGGAATCCTCTATTTTATAAGCCCGAACTCACGCAACATTCTCTCGGAGCCGGTCCAGTCTTTTTTGACGCGCACAAATAATTCCAGAAAGACCTTCGCGCCGAAAAGGTTTTCCATGGAAAGACGGGCCTGCGTCCCGATTTTTTTGAGCATAGCGCCTTTTTTGCCGATCATGATCGCCTTTTGCGATTCCTTTTCCACATGGATCGTGGCGCTGATGCGAATCAGATTTTTTGCTTCCTCTTCCTTGAACGCGTCAATCGTTACGGCCGACGCGTAGGGAACTTCCTGTTTCGTTAAAAGCAGAATCTGCTCCCGGATAAACTCTCCCGCGATGAAACGCTCGGTGGCGTCGGTGGCGATATCATCGGGAAAAAGCTGCGGTCCCTGTGGCAGCGCCTCTTTCAGACACGCGATCAGCTCTTCGAGGCCGTCATTCTTTAAAGCGCTGATCGGGAAAATGCCGGCAAAATCAAAAAGTTTGCTGAACTGATCGATCAGCGGCAGCAGATGGGGTTTTGCAACCCGGTCTATTTTATTGATGGCGAGAAAAACCGGCGCTTTGACTCCGGCAAGGGCTTCGATGAGAAACAGATCGTGCGGACCGATAGAGCTGTCCGCTTCCACCATCATTAAAAGGACATCGGCGTCGCCGATCGTTTCTCTTGCAGCCTGCACCATCGCCCGGTTCAGCGGCGTCTTCGGCTGGTGCATGCCCGGCGTGTCCAGAAAAATCAGCTGTGCGTCGGAGAAGTTCAGGATGCCCGAAATGCGGTTGCGGGTGGTCTGCGGCTTGTCGGCGACAATCGAGATTTTGTCGCCGATCACGGCGTTGAAAAAAGTGGATTTGCCCACATTCGGGCGTCCCAGGATGGCTATGAAACCGGATTTAAACACAAACATTCTCCAATGCAGGGGGCGGTTTCGAGACCTTTGAAAAATGCCTTTTGCCGTCATTCCCCTGAAGGCGGGAATCTAGAAACATGGTTATGCAAAGGTTCCCCTGCGTGAATTCGTCTAAGCATCTCGGTATCATTCCTGATTTGAAAATGAAATCAGATGATGCCCGGAATATTGAAGCAAATGGGTTTCCCTTTTTCAACTTCAAGCGATATATGCCCCGGATGTTGCCCGCGAGTGAAGTCTATAACGATTTGCGCGTCGGGGTAAAGGTTTTTTATGGCCTGAATGTTTTTGCCGCCGAAGCCGCGAAAATGCGACTGGTCGCGGTCCGCGACGGCAAATCGCAGCATCTTTGCGGTCCGGGGCGCGTCTTCAAGCAATTTTTCGATGGCGGAATAAAAAACGGCGGAATAGACCAGGCTGCCGAAAGAAGGATGCCGGGGACCGGCCAGCACGGCGCCTTCCTGACGCATTTCCGGCGTCGGCTGCAGGCCGAAGCGGATGATGGAGATGCCCGCCGGCGCAAGCGTTTGCCAGGCCAGGCGGCACCAGTCGACGGCCTCTTCAAGCGACAGTGGCCGGTAGCGGCCGGCCCGGAATTCCTCCGCGAGCCGTGTATCCCGGAATACCAGGACGGGGTGGATGCGCGCCGTGTCCGGCCGAAGCTCAACCGTGCGGTCCAGAGTTTGCAAAAAGCTTTCTTTCGTGTCGCCGGGCAGGCCCGCCATCAGGTGCAGGCCGCTTTTCAATCCAAAAGACTGAATGCACTGCAAGGCCCTTACAATGGCCTCGGCGTCATGTCCCCGGTTTGCATCGCGAAGCACCCGGTCGTTGAAGGACTGAGCTCCGATTTCAATTGTTCGAACGCCGCCCGCCCGCAGAAGCTCCAGTTTCTTCTCGTCGAGCTGGTCGGGTCTTGCGGAAATCCGCATCGCGGCGACCTGCCCCTGCCGAATGTGGTCGTGACCCCAGGCCAAAAGCCGCTCCTGTTCCTCCTTGGGAAGCCCGGTAAAGCTGCCCCCGTAAAAAGCGATTTCCACGCTGCGCGTTTTGTCCCTGTTCCAGCGCAGATAGGAGGCGACCTCGGCGTCAAAGAAGGATCGGGTGATTTCCGGGGAAAAGTTTCCGGCTGCGATTTCTTCGTTGCAGAAAACGCAGCGCTGCGGACAGCCCCGGTTCATGATGAAGATGGGGATGATCAGGGGTTTCCCTGCCGGAGAAGATTCAGGCGCCGTTTTCACGATGCAGACTTTCCCAGGCTTTTTGCGCCGCCTGCTTTTGCGCTTCTTTTTTGCTTCTTCCGCAGCCGATCTTCCGAATGTCGTCTCCGATGACGACTTCCATTTCAAAGATTTTTTCGTGCTCGGGGCCGCTTTCAGCAAGCAGGGTATAGATCGGAGCGGTTTTGTACTTTTTCTGGCAAAGCTCCTGCAGGGCGGTTTTGTAATCCGGGCTTTGCGCGGCGATCGCCTCGTCCTTCATCATGGGCTTCATCAGGCGCCTGAGCAGCGTCTTGGTTTTGCTGAAGCTTGAATCCAGATAGATTGCGGCAATGACTGCCTCCAGCGCGTTGGCCAGAAGGGACTCCTTGGCGCGGCCTCCGGAGTGCTCTTCTCCCCGGCCCAGAAGAAGACAGTCTCCCAGACCCAGCTGCAACGCCAGATCCGCCAGGGGTTTTTCATTGACCAGCGCGGATCGGATTTTGGACAGGGTGCCTTCGTCGAAATCAGGGTGTTTCTTCATCAGAAGATCGCTCACGCAAAGCCCCAGGACCGCGTCGCCCAGAAATTCAAGCCTCTCATTGTCCTCGCCGCCTGACTGGGGATTTTCGTTGACGTAGGAGCGGTGCGTCAGTGCCGTGGAAAGCAGCGTTGCATCGCGGAAGACATAGGAAAGCTTTTCCTGAAGCTCGGCCAGTTTTTGCATTCTGTCGTTATTCATCCAAAACCCTTCCAATCAGCTTGCCGTCACGAATCTGATCGATTCTGACGTTGACGATCTTATTTACTAAAGAAGCTGTGGATTTGTCCAGCAGTACCGGAAGATAATTGTGTGAAAAACCCCTGGCCAGTCCGGTAGTTTTGTCCCGGGTTTGTTCCACCAGAACGGGAAGGACCTTTCCCGGAAAGCGCCGCGCGAAGGCCTCTCTCTTGTTGGCGCCCAGCTCGCGCAGGGCGGCCGCCCTCGCCTTTTTGACCGTTGCCGGAACCTTGGGAGACAGTTTTGCGGCGGCGGTTCCCGGCCGCTCCGAATAGGGGAAGACGTGCAGATATGCGGCGGGAATCTTTTCCAGGAGCTCCATCGTGCTGCAAAATTCCTTTTCCCCTTCGCCGGGGAAGCCGACCATGACATCAATGCCGACGGCAATATCCTCCGCCGTCCGGATCACATTTTCAATGAGCGCGCGATAAAAGGCCTTGTCGTAGCGTCGTTTCATGCTTTTCAAAATGCCGTCGTCGCCGCTTTGCAGGGGAATGTGCAGATGCGGGCAAAGGTTTGGAAAGCGTTTGAACAGTCCAAGCAGTTCATTCGATATCTCGTTGGGCTCGATGGAGCTGAGCCGAAGCCTTGTTTCGGGGTGGTTCGACAGCAAGGCATTCAGCGCGCGAACGAGGCTGGTCCGGGGCTGCAGGTCGTGACCGTAGTCTCCCAGATGAATGCCGGTGAGAACAATCTCCCGGAAGCCACGGGCGATGAAATTCCGCGCGCCGTCCAGCACCTGGCCAAGCGGCAGGCTGCGGCTCGGGCCGCGGGCAAACGGCACGATGCAGTAGCTGCAAAAGGCGCTGCATCCGTCCTGAATCTTGAAGAAGGCGCGGGTCCGTCCCGCCAGCCCGCACGCGGGGGCGGAAGGGAAGCAGCGCTGCTTCAGGATGTCGCCCGCCAGAATTTGCGGCGTGCCGGAGACCGGACGGAAAAGCAGTTCGGGAATGTCATGCTTATGGTCGTTGCCTACCACGTGGGAAACGCCTTCGATGCCGGCCAGCGTTCGGGGTTCCGTCTGAGCGTAACAGCCGGTTACGACGACGCGGGCTGCAGGATTTTGCCGAAGCGCCCTGCGGATGAGCTGGCGCGCCTGAAAGTCGGCAAATGCGGTGACGGTGCAGGTGTTGATGATATAGACGTCGGCAAAGGCGTTAAACGGCGTTATGGAAAAACCGGCGGATTTCAGGCTTTCCGCCAGCGCCGCGGAATCGCATTGATTGACTTTGCACCCCAGTGTGGCGAGGCCGACTTTGAGCATATTCATTTCCTTGATCCTTCTGGACAGCGATTTTCTAGGGGACAACCGGTTTCTTGTCAAGACAAACAAATGGATTTTATGAGCAAAATGAGCTAAAGGCTCACCTGACGGGAAGGGGACTGAATGATGGACGCTTTGTTTTCCTTTTTTACGGCGCATCCGACGGTTTTTACGTTGCTGACGATTTTTATCGTTATCGCCATTCTTTACTTTATCCTGAGCAAATTCATAAAATTAGCCGTTCTTCTGCTCATTGTGATTCTGCTGGCCGGCGGCGCAAACCTGCTTTCGGACCCAGCATCCATGCCCGGTAAAATCAAGCAAAATGCCCAGACCTTCATCACCGGCGGAAAACAGATATGGCATACGGTCAGCGGCCTCTGGAAGGATGCAAGCGACATCGCGGACCGGGTGCAGAAAGCCCCGAAGGAAATCAAATCATCGCTGAAAACGGCGCCGGAAAAAACCGGCGAGCGCGGTGAAAAGAAAAAGAGCGCTCCGGAGAAAAAACCGGCGGCTAAGTGATAAAAAGATCGTTGGTTGAAAAATTCGGATCGCTGGTCAGATTGACGCCGATGCGCCTCAAGCCCGCTTCGTCCCCGGGCGTGGGGATGTAGGTCATATGCACTTCACAGTTTTGCAACTCTTTTAATCTTTCAAGAGCGAGCTCCGCCGCAGGATTGGTCGTAGCGCTGATGCTGAGCGCGATGAGCGCCTCTTCCAGGTCGAGGCTGACGTTTTTTTCGTTTAAGATCTCCGTCTTCAGCTTGCCGATGGAATCCGTGATGCTGGCCGGCAGCAGTTTGATTTTGCCCGGAATATCAGCCAGGTGCTTGATGGCGTGGATGACCATGCTGGAGGCGGCGTGCATGAGCGGGGAGTTGCTGCCGGTGATGATAGAGCCGTCCTTGAGTTCAATGGCCGCGCCGCAAAAGATGCCTTCATTGCCCTTCTCCAGTTCCATTGCTTCTTCCGCCGCCTGACGCGCCGGAACCACCACCTGCCGATCCTCCGGCTTCAGGCTGAAGTTGTTGAGAAACAGCTCCACGCGCTGGACCGTTTCCTTATCGGAAAAACCCATGGCGTATTCGCAGCGATACCGGAAATAGCGGCGAATGATTTCCTGCTTGGACGCCTCTTTCGCTACATCGTCGTTCGTGATGGCGAATCCGGCGCGGTTGACTCCCATATCCGTGGGGGACTTGTAAAAAGACGGCTCGCCGGTGATTTTTTCGAGAATCCGCCTCAGCACGGGAAAAACTTCCACGTCGCGGTTGTAATTGACTTTGGCCTCGCCGTAGGCTTCCAGGTGGAACGGGTCGATCTGGTTGAAATCGCGGATATCGGCGGTGGCCGCTTCATAGGCGACGTTGACCGGATGCTTGAGCGGCAGGTTCCAGATGGGAAAGGTTTCAAACTTGGCGTAGCCGGATTTCACTCCGCGTTTGTAATCGTGATAAAGCTGGGACAGGCAGGTGGCCAGCTTTCCGCTGCCGGGGCCCGGTCCCGTGACGATCACCAGCGGCTTTTCTGTGGGAATGTAATCGTTGACGCCGTATCCTTCATCGCTGACGATCATGTCCACGTTTGTCGGGTAGCCTTTCGTGAACCGGTGCGTGAAAACCCGAATCCCCCGGCGCTCCAGCTTGTTCTTAAACAGGACGGCGGAGGGCTGGTTTTCAAACCGGGTGATGACGACGCCCATCACGTTGATGTTCCAGCCGCGCAGGTCGTCGATCAGCTTCATCGCGTCCGTATCGTAGGTGATGCCGAAGTCCGCCCGGATTTTCTTGCGTTCGATGTCGCCCGCGTAAATGCAAAGCAGAATATCCGCCCGGTCTTTCAGCTCCTTGATGAGCCGCATTTTGACGTTGGGGTCGTAGCCGGGCAGCACGCGGGCCGCGTGGTAATCGTAGAGCAGTTTGCCCCCGAATTCCAGGTAGAGTTTGTTGTTGAATCGTTCGACGCGCTGGAGGATTTCCGCGGTCTGCTCGGCGATATATTTTTCGTTGTCGAATCCTTTTTGGCCTGCGCTCATGGATTACCTTTCTGAAGCGGTATGCTTGCGTCCGGAATGCAAGGGTTCATACAGGGAAACATTCTGGATGTTCATCAATGCGGGTATGTTTCATACATCAAATATGGATTTTTATCCAAAAGAAAATGAAGGGGCGTTCGCGAAAGAATCGCGTGCGGCAAAGGAGGTCCGTAAAAGCGGGAAGTTACAGAAGATTGATTTCCATGGCGCGGACGGGGCAGGCGGAGACGCACAGCTCGCAGCCGTTGCACTTTTCAGGGTCAAACAGGACTTTTTGCGTCTGTATCTCAAAGGATAGGGCGCCGGTCGGGCAGAATCCGGTGCACGCGCCGCAATGAACGCATTTTTCGTTGTTCTGGAACACGCTTTTGGAAAGCGCCTCCACCTGAAGCCCCATTTCCTTCAGGAAGCGGATGCCGCGGTCAAAATCTTCCTTTTCTCCCGATAATTCCAGAACAATCACGCCTTCGCGGCGCGGAAAAATCCTTGCTTTCAGAATGTTGAAAACAAGGTTGTGCTTTTGGGCCAGAAGATGGATGACCGGCTGCTGGACGATTTCCGGCGTGTAGCGAATAACTATTTTTTTCGAGTACATAGCAATAAAATGCGCCCTTCTTTGCGCTGGCGCGCATGTTAAGAGATGCAAAACGTAATGTCAAGGCAATAGTTGAGGCAATGGTTGAACCCGGCGCCGCATCTTCCATTCGCCGGCGGCTTTCCGCTTCAGGATTTGTCCTCCTTCTGGTTTTTTGATCCGGAATTGGGGAACAGGTCCAGCAGGGACTTGAAAGGCGCAAGGCCGGCCATTTCCTGCGGATTGATTTTGGTGTAATTTTCGCCGAAATCAAGCCATTTTTTAAACTGATCATCCGCCATGTTGCGGAATAAAAGGTAATTGCGAATCGTCTGTTCGAGGTATTTCTCGAAAAAATCCGTCAAAACATTTTCACCATACTGAATGATCAGGTAGAGCAGGGGAGGGGGCAGGAGGAACTTTTTTTTGCGAGCCTCTTCCAGAACAATCTGCGTCAGAATGGCAGGGGTGACGTCTTCGCCGGTTTTGGCGTCCGTCACATGAATGCGACGCCCCCGCCGGATGGCATCCGTCACGTAATCAAGCGTAACGTAAATGCTTTTTTCCGTATCGTAAAGTCTTCGGTTGGTGTACTTTTTTAAAATCAGATCCTTCTGATCCATGAGAACCTCCTTGGTTCTTCTATTCAATTTCGTCCGATATTGCAAGAGGAAATTATATTGCAATGCAACAATTTGCTCTTGACAAACAGGAAATCCTGGCTATAATTAGCCTCAAGACAAAAAGAAAAACTTGTATATTGATATATATGATATTGAAATTAAATAAATAATGATTGTTTTTGCCGGACGGATTTAAAAGCAGCCTTCTTTTCTAGCGAAATGTTGCAGTTGCAAAATTTAGTACAATGACGTGGCTTTGGGAAAGAAATGGCGGATTGAACTGGGCCGGCAAAATCTGGAATCGGAAAATGACCCGTCAAGGGTGAAATCAAGACAAACATAAACAAAAAAGGAGGAAAATAAAAATGGAACCCAAGCAGATCGCAAAACAGATGGTGGATTTTAACAAGAAGGCTTTTGACGCCTCGTTTGAGGCCATGGCCGCCATGCAGGAACAGACGGAGAAGATGGTCACGACGATGATGCAGCAGTCTCAGTTTTTTCCGGATGAAGGCAAGAAACTGATCACGGACTGGCTGAAAACCTACAAGAAGGGCCGCGAGGAGTTCAAGGCGGCGGCCAACGAGAATTTTAAAAAGGTCGATGCGTTTTTTTCAGCCAAGTAAAGAAAGCCTGAAAGTGAAAAAAGCCGCAGTGAATCATCGCCGCGGCTTTTTTCATTCAAAGTTTTCTGACCGGCGTCATGTTTTCGGCGCTTTCGGCGGGCTGACCAGCCCCTCACCGGCAAGAACGGTCACTCCGTCCTGATTGCTGCACGTCGTTTTCAGTCGAACGCGGTTCTTTTCGGTGATGAGCTCCAGAACTTCCACGCGCGCCGTGATGGTGTCTCCGATGCGCACCGGCGCGAGAAAACTAATCTCCTGCTTCATGTAGATGGTTCCGGGACCCGGGAGCTGATTGGCGATGATGGCGGAGATGAAGCCCGCCGTGAGCATGCCGTGCGCGATGCGGGTTTTAAAAAAAGTGTTTTTTGCGTACGCCTCGTTGACATGCGCCGGATTGAAATCGCCGGTAATGCCGGCGTACAGGTAAATATCGGTTTCCGTCACGGTCTTGGCGAACTCCGCGGCGTCTCCAACCTTCAACTGATCAATTCTTTTTCCGGTGATCATAAATTCTCCCTCCTGATGGCTGTCTGGTTTATTAACCATTTCTAAATCAAAGATGATATCGAAGCGGCAAGGAGGAGGCGACGAGGCGTATTAAATATGCGTTGAGGAAGCCGACGACGCAGCCAACAAAGATAGGACTTTAATTTGGGAATGGTTTCAGAACCAGGATTTATGACTCCAAATATTCTCCTTCAAATCTTTGATGTCATCCTGCATCATCATGTAGCGGCAGGCATTGTTGATGGCCAGTCCGCCCTGCAGGGCCAGAGCGGTCACGAGCTCAATTTCGTCTTCGGTGAATTTTCTTTTGCGCCCGCTGTAAACAATGAGAACGCCGATAATGTCTTCCTGGGCTTTAATCGGCACGTACAGCATGGAGACGATGCCCTCGGCCTTCTTTTCCTTCTTGTACTGAATGCCGTTGTCCTTGAACACATCCTCAATCGCGATGGTTTCGCCCTTGAGGGCGAGGGCGATATTTTTATCCGCGAGGATGGGGCCTTTGCGGAGGTATTTTTCGCTGAGGCCGAAGCGGGCGACCGATTTCAGCGTGCGCCTGTCTTCGTCCAGCAGCCGCACGGATGCAGCCTTGAGGTCCAGCGACTGCACCAGATCCTGCGTCAGGGCCTGCAGAATGTCTTTGACGTCGAGGCTTTCGGAGATGCTGGCGGCCAGCTTCAGGAAGGTTTGGGCCTGATTGCGCAGCCTGCGGACGAGGCGGGCGATTTCAATCGCGGAGCCCCCCTGCTCGGCCAGGATGGACAGAAAATCGATTTCATCCCTGGTGAACGAGCGGATGTCTTTGGTGTAAACGCTCAGGATGCCCAGCATCCGGTTTTTGTCCATCACCGGAACGGACAGAATGGAGCCGATCCCTTCCTTTTTCTTCTTGTCGCGGTTGGCCAGCCGCCGGTCCGTCGTGGCGTCGCGGAAGTACATGTAGCCGTCTTTCAAGAGTTGCGGGCTGATTTTGACGGCGTGCGCCGGCCCGGCATGCGTGTATTGCCTGGACAGTCCGACCTGGGCTACGGCCGCGTTGTTGATGGCGTCCTCCGTGTCGTCATCTCTTCGGAAAATGACGGCCGCCTTGACTTTCAGCGTTTTGACCGCCGTGGACACAATCAGGTGAAGCATTTTTGATGGATCTTCGGTGGTGCCCATTTCCTTGCTGAGATCGCTCAACGCTCTGAAATAACTTTTTTCCGTTGCCATGCTTCTTCTCCCTTTCAGATCGCTTCTGCAATTTTTTGGATGAGTGCCCGTTTATCTTTCCGCGCTGCCGCCGCGGGCATGAATTTCTCCTTTGCAGGCGACTTGCGCTTTGTCCCGGTTTTCCGGATAGCCGGTTTTTTCCGGACGGACGGCCTTTTCATGGGCGCTTCTTGACTCATCGCGGGCATTTCCTGAGCCGGGGCCGTCTCCACCTTGTCCACCGTGTCCCGCTCCTTGAGCCATTGCACGATGCGGGGCGCGAACTGCCGCTGGAACCTGGAGCTGACATAAATGCCGATGTGCCCGGTTTCCAGGCAGACGTCCCGGGCATCCGCGCTTCCCACAGCCCCGGTCAGTTGATTGCAGGCTTCCGGGGGAACGAGATGATCATACTCGCCGAAAAAGTTCAAAAGCGGCATGGTGATTTTTTTCAAGTCCACTCGTTTTTCGCCCACAAACATTTTGCTTTGAATCAGCAGATTGTTTTTGTAGCCGTCTTCCACAAACTGGCGAAAAGTTTCCCCGGGAACGTCGGGGCTGTCGAAAATCCAGCGCTCCATGCGCACGAAATTTTCCACGAAGTCCCGGTTGTCCATGTTTTCCATGAAGCCGACGTACTTGTCGATCATCAGGCGCGCGGGGTTGAGCAGAAGAAAGCCGAAATTCATCAGATCGCCGGGGATGTTGCCGAAGGTGCGGACCATCCGGTCCGTATCCACGTCCTTCATCCAGACATGCAGAAGACCTTTGTCCGTGTCGAAGTTGGTCGGCGTGACGGTGGTGATCAGGTTTTTGATTTTTTCCGGATGCAGCGCGGAGTAGATGACGCAAAAGGTTCCGCCCATGCAGATGCCCATGAGGTTGATCTTGGGGACGCCGTGTTTCCGCCGGAGGAAGTCCACGATGTTGTCCATGTAGCCGTTGACGTGATCGTCGATGGTCAGAAATCTGTCTTTGCTCGTCGGATAGCCCCAGTCCACCATGTACAGGTCGATGCCTTCCTGCAGAAAGGTTTTTACGACGCTGCGGTCCGGCTGCAAATCCAGCATCGTTTCGCGGTTGATCAGCGCGTACACCACCAGAAGGGGCGTTTTCGGCTTGTTTTCCGCCTCTTCATTGCGGAGGTAGTGCTTGAGGCGGACGCGGTCTTCTTCGTAAACGATTTCATAAGGCGTCGATCCGATTTCGTAGTGGAGCTCTCCCAGCAGGACGTCGGAAGCCCGCGAAGCCCGCTGCCGGGCCTTTTCCGCGTCCTCGGCCATTCGTTCCAGAATCAGATCCAGGGGAATTTTTGTTTCGGTCATGAAAACGCCATCCTTCCGAAAACTTTTTTCCCGCCCGGGGCAGGGGGCGGAAAAAAGTTTACTTGACGACCGTCAGGGTGTTGGGGGATATGCCGGCTTTTTTCTCCAGCGCTTTGACCCTCTTTTTGAGCAGGTGAAACTCCTTGTACATCTCGTCCATGTCTTTTTGCGTGACCACGGGCAGCAATTGGAGAAAGTCGCGCATGGCTTCATTCTTGGCGATGAGGAAATCCTCCAGCTTGTTGAGCGTGCGATGCAGCGCCTCCGTATATTCTTTGGACTTGAACAGGTTCATGTAGTGGCCTTCCAGGATTTTCAGCCACATGGCGTAGCTTTCCTTCATGTCGTGGGGGATGTTTCCCTCCTCCGTCCGCTGCTTGAGCTTTTCCTGAAGGACGTTGAAGGACTTTTCCATCGGCAGGTAAAGGATGGACAGAAATTCCGCCAGCGTGGTTTCAAAGAGATTATGCTTGTCCAGCATCTCGTTGAAGCGCTCCTGGTAAAAACGCGTCAGTCCCAGCGGCGGAATCTTCAGATATTGGCGAAGCTCTTTTTCATAGACTTCAGACAGCGCCCGAAAGACTTCCTGATCCAGGTTGTCGAAGTTGTACGCTTCCGTGCGCTTGCCGATTCGGGCGGCCTTTTCCATCAGATGGTTCTGGATCTGCATGGCCGCCTCAAAGCCGGATCCGGCCATCTTCAGAAAAATCTCCGGCAGCGCGTTCATTGTATTGGCGGTGGCCGATGCCGATTCCGGCTCGTTCATCATTCGGGAAAAGGATTTGAACAGATTCAGGCTGGTTTCAAGCTGCCTTGTGAACCGGTTTTGCACGTCTGTCTGCGTTTTCAGCGTCGTGTCCGAATCGGGCGGAATGGTTTTGGCCATGTTCAGCCACATATCCGCGGCGGTCTTCAGCCACGGGAAAACGGACGATTCGTTGAAAGGGAAGGGGTTGCCTGCGTCAGCCATGATGACCTCTTTTCGGAGCCTTGCTCTTGAAGGTGTTTTTGGAATCCCTTCAGGGCCGGCCCGCGGTTTTTTTGTAATCTATCCGCCGGTGTTTGTCAATCGGTTTCGGCCGCCGGCCCCTGTTCCAGCAGCAAAGGCCAGGGAAGCGTCGGGAAAACGGCGTTGAGCGGATGGTCGTCGTCCACGAAGTGATGCTCCAGGCGCGCGAATGTTTTTTCGGCAATGGCTTTGACGGCCTGTGAAGGGACGACGTCGTCTCGCGTTCCGTGATACAGGACCGTCGGGATTTGCAGTTTTTGCCGGACCGCCTGTTCAAAGCCTTCAATGGTCAGTGCGGGGGCAAGCAAAATCAGCTTTTGAATCAGCGGTTCGTTATCCAGCGCGAAGCGGGCCGCCATCAGGCCTCCGTAGCTGGATCCCACGAGAATCAGATTGGTTTTGCCCGCAAGGACGCTTTGAAGCTTTTGCATTCGGGTCCCGAAGCCGCCCGTGTAATCTTCAATGATCATTTCCGGGAACGCTTTTCGAAAGTACTGAGCCTTGTTTCCCTGGGAAGTGCTTTCCAAACCGTGAATAAAAACCAGCGTGTTTTTCATGGACATCCTTTCCGGCGGTGTGGCGGATTTCATTTTGACGTTGCCCGGATTATGCCATTGTGTTAAATCGTGCGCAACCTTATTTTGAAAAAGGAGATGTATATGGCTCAGGTATTGCCTTTTAAAGCGGTTCGGCCGCAGACGAAATATGCGTCGCAGGTGGCGGCGCTGCCTTATGACGTCATGACAAGAGAAGAGGGGCAAAAAGCGACGGCCGGCAGGCCGCTCAGCTTTATGCATGTGGAGAAATCGGAGATCGACGTTCCGGACGGCACGCGTCCGGATGATCCTTTGATCTATGAGACGGCGAAACGCAACTTTGCAAGGCTGCGGGAAGAGGGAATCCTGATCCAGGATGCGGCCCCCTGCTATTACGTTTATCGCCAGAAGATGGGGCCTCAGGTGCAGACGGGCATCGTCGGCGTCATGAGCGCCGCGGAATACGACGAGGGTAAAATCAGGAAGCACGAACTGACCCGGCAGGACAAGGAGGACGACCGCATCCGCCACGTCGATCAGGTGAACGCGCAGACCGGCCCGGTATTCATCAGCTACAAGACGCGACCCGGCTTAAACGAGATCGTGGAAAAGATTACCGCCGGCCGGCCGGAATATGATTTCACCGCCGAAGACGGCGTGGTCCACACCGCGTGGGTGGTCGCGGATCAGGCGCAGGTAGACGCCATCCGGTCGCAGTTCGATCAGGTGGCAGCCCTGTATATTGCCGACGGACATCACCGCGCCGCCGCCGGAGCTACGGTTGCCCGCAGACGCCGCAAGCCTTCGCAGACGCAGGAGTCGGACAGCGTGCTGGCGGTGTTTTTTCCCCACGATCAGCTCAAGGTCATGGATTACAACCGGGCCGTGAAGGATCTTCGCGGTCTGTCCGCCGAAGCGTTTCTGGAAAAAATTTCCTCCTCGTTCACCGTTACGAAGGGGTTTGCCGAAAAATCGCCGCGGCGCCTGCATGATTTCGGAATGTATCTGGGCGGCGCGTGGCACTGCCTCACGATTAAAGAAGGCGCCTATGACGCGAACGATCCGGTGGCCAGCCTCGATGCGGCCATATTGCAGGACCATCTGCTGGCGCCGGTTCTGGGCATTGCCGATCCGCGAACCGACGACCGGATCAAATTCATCGGCGGGATTCGGGGGATGGCGGAGCTCGAGAAGCTGGTGGATCAGGACGGCTTCGCCGTGGCGTTTTCGCTTTATGCCACGACGATGGAGCAGATCATGAACGTGGCGGATGCGGGAGCGATCATGCCCCCCAAGTCCACATGGTTCGAACCCAAGCTGCGCAGCGGTTTGTTTGTCCACTCCCTGGAGTAGGAAAAGAATCCGCTTCAGGGGAATGTCCGGATGCTTTCTGCCGCGGGGTAATATTTTGTTTGACAGGCTTTGCCGCCGCGCATCGGCGGGCATGAAAGGGGGCTCGAAGAGCGGACGATTCCGGTTGCCTGAAGCCGGACCGGTTACCTGCCCCAATGGCAGGCAAAGAACTCGCATCCGTCCGACGCCAGCACCGTTGCTTCTCCCCGGGGATGGTGCCCGTCGAGATTCTCTCTGAAAACCCGTTCCCACTGGCCGCGCAGCATGTGATAGTCATTGCGACGGCCGCGGGGCTCAGTCAGAAACGAGATCACCTCCGCCATGACGAAATTGTCCACGCAGCTCTGCGTCACGGTGATGGGGGCGTCATGGGCAAAGATGGAGTCGATGAGCGGCCCGTAGGACTGGTAAACCGACACGGCCAGCTCCGGAGAACCAAGTTGAGGCGTGTCGTTGTCTCCGTCCATTTCCATCAGCAGCAGATGCTTCACTTTGCCGCTCATTTCCCGAAGGTGCGCCGCTTTGGCGTCGCAGGGCATATGGTGGTAGGCAAGCGACAGAAGCGCGATGTCGATGCCCGCCGGGAGTTCCCCGGCGTGTTCCTGGATTCGGCCGTGGCGCGGATCAACGGTCAGCTCCGGGAAAGCCTTTCGAAGCTTTCCTTCCGCGACCTCCATCATGGACGCCGAAGAATCCACCAGGATGGCCCGGGCGATATTTTGCGCGCGGCCGGTTTTCATCAGGCGCTGCAACAGAAGCACCAGTAGGCTGCCGTCGCCGCAGCCTACGTCCAGAACCGTCAGGGGATCTGCAAAGCGAGGGAGCGAGGAAGAAGCAAACCGGAGAAATTTTTCCCGCATGCCGACGATCGCCGGCACCGTGGTAAAATGCTCATAGTCGCGCGGATCGGCAAAAATTTTTTCCGGCATGTAAAACCGGCCGTTGTGCCGCTCCAGGTAGGAAGCCATGATGGCGTTGAAGATTCCGTCTTCTTCGAGCGCTCCTTCCCGGAACCAGTCCGCTGCTTCCGGCCGCTTTCCCAGACCGGCCAGCAGGCCGCCCATATAAAAATGAAAATGCGCGCGAAGAGCATTGCGAATGCCGTCCAGTGAGGAGCGGGGAGTGAGTTTTCCGTCCATTGCCTGCCGGGCATGTTCTTCCCAGACCGCTTGTTCATCGGATGAGAGATAATACATGATTTGAGCCTTGCAGTAGATGTATTTTGGGAGCAACTATAAGAAAGACGAAACGGCGTGTCAAGGGAATCCTGATTTATCGACATTGAAATGACAAAGCAAAGCCGGGAGGGCTATGAAACTATTTGCTGTAAGCGATATCCATGGGGCAACCAAACCCATTGAAAGGGCTGCGCCGCTCATCCGCGCATCGGACCTGGTTGTCATTGCCGGGGACATTACCCACACCAAAACACGCGCCGAAGCAGCCGAGGTCATCGCCTGCATTGAACAATTTTCGGGCCGCATCCTCGCTGTCCATGGCAACTGGGACAAAATTGAGGTTAAAGATTTACTTGAAGAAAAAGGCTACAGCCTTCACGGGAAGGGAAGGATGATGGGGGAAATCGGTTTTTTCGGTCTGGGCGGATCTTCGCCTACGCCCATCAAAACGGCCACCACCTACACGGAGGAAGAGATCGCTTTGGTGCTTCAGGCGGGATACGAGCAGGTAAAAGACGCGTCGCAAGTCGTCCTGATCTCGCATGTTCCGCCACGGGGAGTCCGGGACAGATCCTTCATCGGTCTCAGAGGCGGCAGCCGCAGCGTGAAGGCGTTTCTTGAAATGCACCCTGTCTCGCTGTGCCTGTGCGGCCATATTCACGAGGCGTCCGGGATCGAGCGTTTTCAGAACACGATCGTGGCCAATTCGGGCAGCTTTAAGAAAGGCCGATACGTATCCGTCGAAATCGGTCCGAACCTTGCGGCCAGGCCCGGAAGAATTTAATGCATGAATTGACGAATACCGATTATTATGCAATTTTACTTTCCGCGAATGCATCATTTTCCCGATGAACCATTCCACTGTGAATTGCGTAGCTGTCGGGAAAAATGAGCAAAAATTCCGTCTGGAGAGATTTTATGAAATTAACCTCCGAGTTTGTCGGCGCGCCTTTGAAAGACTACACCTGCACGGTGGACGCGCGCCGGACCATGAATTATGCGGCGGCGATCGGCGACGCCCATCCGGCTTACTTTGACGATGAACGGCCCGGGGGAATTATCGCTCCGCCCCTTTTCCCCGTGGCCTTGACCTGGCCTATCCTCGAGAACATTACGGATTATCTGCAGGCGGATGCGTTTCCCCGGGAGGTGCTTCTCACTCAAGTCCACTATAGCGAGCATCTCAGCCTTCACCGACCGGTGACGCCCGGCATGCGCCTGAAGATTCAAGGCGTCATCGCCGCCATCCTGCCGCATCGGGCCGGGACCTATGTGGTGATCCGGTTTGATGCGCGCGATGCTGAAGGCAGGCAGATATTCACGGAACATCTCGGCGCGATGATGAGAGGCGTTAAGTGCGCCGACGCCGGAAAGGGCGGCGAAAAACTTCCTTCTGTTCCTTCACGGACAAACGAGACGATCCTGCGGGAATCCCGCATTTTGATTGATCCGCTGGCCCCCTTTATTTATGACGGATGCACCAATATTTATTTCCCCATTCATACCTCGGTTCAGTTCGCGCATCAGGTGGGGCTGCCCGGAATCATTCACCAGGGAACGGCCACGCTGGCCCTGTCCGTCCATCATCTTCTGAATCAGGAAGCGGACGGCGATTCGCGGCGCCTGACGACGGTCTTTTGCGGGTTTTCCGGAATGGTGATCCCCGGTTCATCCATCCGGGTTTGCCTGACCGGCAGGGAGGAAACAGCGGAAGCGACGGATCTCTTTTTCACCGTTTTTAACGCCGAAGGGAAAAAAGCGATCCGTGACGGGTATCTGCGACTGAAAAACTAAAAAGGGAGGAAGCATCATGATCTGGGAAAAACTGAATCAAACATGGCACTATGTTGAAAAATGGGCCCATAAGACGCCGGATGCCGATGCGCTGGTTTTTGGCGATGAGCGCCTGAACTGGCGCGAATTTGCGGCTCAGATGAATGCCGTTGCCCTTGCTTATCTGGAAATGGGGATTGAAAAAGGCGACCGGATCGCGCTTTTGTCCATGGCGCGCAATGAATTTCTCACGACTTACATGGCCGCGGGAAAAGTCGGAGCGATCTGGCTGGGGCTTTCTCCGAAGTACACACTGGAGGAACTCCGTTATCAGCTCAACGACTGCCGCCCCAAATTGCTGATCACCCTGCGGGAATACATGGGCGCCGATCTTTCCGGGACGGTCAGCACGCTCAAAAAAGAGTGTCCCTTCCTGCAAAACATTCTGGTGATCGGCGATCCGTTTGACGGCGCCGAAAATTTTGCGGCATACATTGGGAAAAATCGGAAGCACCTGGCTGACGCGCTTGAGCAAAGAGCGGCGGACGTCCGGGAAACGGACGAAGCCCTGCTCTTATACACGTCGGGATCCACCGGCAAGCCCAAAGGAGTTGTGCATACGCATCGCAGCATTGTGGAAAATATAAAGGTGGAAGTCGGGAAATTCTATTTTGATGAAAAGTCGCGGGGGCTTCTCCACTTTCCCATCAATCATGTGGCGGCGGACGTCGAAATCGGATTCGGGGCCATCATGTCCGGAGGCTGCATCGTTTGCATGGACAAGTTCGATCCGGCCCAGACGTTGAAAGTGATCGAGCAGGAAAAAATCACCCACATCGGACAGGTGCCGGTGATGTTTCTCTTGGAATTCAAACAGCCGGAATTCTGGACCTGCGATTTCAGCCATGTTCAGGCGTTTGTCTGGGCAGGAGCGGCCGCGCCGAAAGTCATGATCGATCTGCTCGAACCGATCTGCAAAAAAACAGGGGCAAAGCTCATCACCGGCTACGGAAGCACGGAGGTATGCGGCTTCATCACCTATACGGAAAAAGAAGACGATGTGGAAACGCTGCTGAAGACGGCCGGCAAAATCGCGATGCCTTTTGAATTGAAAATCGTGGATGGGGAACGCCGGGAGCTGCCCGCGAACGAAATAGGCGAAATTGCCGTGCGGGGTCCGTTTCTGATGAAAGGATACTACAACAAGCCGGAAGAAACGGCCAGGGTATTGGATCAGGAAGGCTGGTATTATACGACCGATCTCGCTTTTAAAGACGACAGGGGATACATCCACATCACCGGAAGACTTTCAGAGATGTTCAAAAGCGGCGGCGAGAATGTCTATCCGCGCGAAGTGGAAGAAGTGATCGAATCGCATGCGGCGGTCCTGTTTGCGGCGGTAATCGGCGTTCCGGACGACATCTATCAGGAAGTCGGCTGGGCCTTTGCCATGCCGACGCCGGGGCAAAACGTCACGGAAGAGGATCTGCGCGAATTGTGCAAAAACTCCCTGGCCAACTTCAAGGTTCCGAAGAAGTTCTTTATCCGGCCGATGCTTCCCCTGCTGGCGAGCGTCAAGGTGAACAAACTGGCGCTGAAAGAAGAAATCGGGGGAATGCTGAAAAAACAGCAAACAGGACTGTCTTAAGAAACATCAATAAAAACGGATTTTTCCCGTGTCGAGGCGCATCGGACGCTCCTTGCGGATCTTTGCGTTTCCGGCACATTTGCCTTGACAGATATGCTCAATTTATATACGCATTCTATGCGCGCATACATTGCTGAATTGAAAAATTAACTCGTTTTTCCGGCATCATCATGCCTTTATTTTGAATTCGGCTTTTGGGTAAGTGATACGCACAATGGAAACATTGCACCGTGGAATGGCCTGCAACCAGGATGAAGCCGCACTTCTGAAGAGCGAAGAAATGTATCGCGCACTCGTCGAAGGTTCTCAGGATGCCTTTCTGGTTCTCGATGATCAATTCCGCATTGTTTTTGTCAATGAAATGGTCTGCCGCGCCAGCGGATTTTCCCGCCGGGATTTCCTGGGCCAAAATTTCATGAATTTTCTTCCCGAGGAAAACCGGGCCGTTGTAGTTGAACGCTATCAGAAGCGTCAGCAGGGTGAGGATCCGCCATCCAAATATGACTTTACCTATCGGATGAAGAGTGGAGAAGATCGCCACTCCGAACTGAAAACCTCCGTTTTTCGCAACAGCGCGGGAAAAGTGTGGACGATCTGCCAGATGAGCGACGTCACGGAACTGCGCCGGATGCAGCAAGCCCTTCAGAAAAGCG
>JAQUVQ010000080.1 GCA_028693285.1 Smithellaceae bacterium | reverse complement strand
GGCATAACATCATCAAAAGGGAGGTCAGTTTTGCTCTCATAAAAAGCTCCTTGAAAGGTATCCTTGTAAAATCCTGTTAGTAACGGAATTCAAAGCCTGCCATGTAAATTTCGCGCTGGTATGCGTTAAATGGTATGTTGGAATCGACGCCCGTGAAGCTTGCCTGGCAGATAAAGCTGCCATACTTCCAGAAAGCCCAGTTCAAACCGACGGAACCGCTGTATGTGACGTCCCTTCTTTTATTTGTCTGGTTCGACCAGGCTGTGCCGTTGAATTCCTGATAGAGCTGATCGTAAAGATAGTCCTGAATGTAAATTCCGCCGGTCAACTGGAGGCTGAGCAAGCCGACTTTCTCCGATATGGCTTGGAGAAGGATGGGAATGCTGAGGTTTCCTGTGAATTTTGTACCCCGGTTGCTCCAGTAGATGCCGTCGGCATTATCCTCGTTAAGTTCGGCCCGCAGGTTGAAAAAACCGTTCGGTGTAAACAACCAGATCCAGCTCAGATATGCCCTCGGGCCCTCCGTGTCTCTCTTGTTCAGATAATCTTTGCCGATTTCTTTCTGGTGGTCGTAGTCTTTCTTGTCGTAGCCTGCGTAAAGTTCGATGATGTTGCTTTCATTGACCAGAAACCGGACGGACGGGCCGACCGAATAGAAGTCCAGGTATTTCTTGTAGCCTGCGTTGGAATCATCCGGCACAAACAGGGCCTCATCCGTGCGCAGGAGGAAATTGGTGTAGCCCAGGTTCAGGTTGACCGCCACCCGGCCAAAGTTGTATCCGGGCGCCAGGGAAATGGAATTGGCCAGCGAATCGTGGGAGTGGGTGTGCGTGGAATTGACAAATGAAGCCGCCGTGTAGGATGCGTTGAAAAGCCAGGGGCCTTCGATTCTGGGTGTGAAGTCCAGGCGTGCGGAGGAATTCAGGGTTAATCCCTTCTCGTTGTCCAGGCCCGCTCCGTAGGCGTCATCCTTCGGCTTGGAAATGATATTCGTGTCGTAGCCGCCGAAGGCGCTTAGCGTCACGTGCAGCGGACGGTGGGTTTTGATGGCGCTGTCCACGACGTCCTGATACTGCCGGGCGTAGCCGGCCAGATCCGACACGGGATTCTGCGTGATGGATAAATTGAGGCTTTCCCTGGCCTTGCTGAGTTTGCCTTCCTTCATGTAGGCCATGCCGATTTGAAAATCGGCCGCCTGCGCAAAGGATTTGTCGAGATGCTTTGACCTTTCAAAGGAGGTTACGGCGTCCACGGTCTGGTTTTCTTTCAGAAGGATCAATCCTTTGAGAAAGGCGATTTTGGCGGGAAGGATCTTTTCGCTTTCGGCCGTTAACAGGTACTGCTTGGCTTCGTCAAGTTTGTTTTGCTGGTATAAAACATCGATCAGTTCGACGTAGGCTTCTTTGATTTTGGGCGTGAGGGAAACTGCGTCCCGCAGAGTTTTTTCAGCGTCCGGCAAATCATTTGTCCGCTTATAAGCCATGCCCAGAACGAAAGCCGCCATGGACGATGTCGGGTCCGCGGCTCTGGCCTTTTTTAAGGTCTCAATGGCTTCTTCCAAATCCTCCGCCTGATACTGCTTGATTCCTTCATCCAGAAGGGGATTGCTGCTCTGGGAAAAAGCCGAAAAGGAAAAGATGACGGACAGTAAAAAAATGCAGATGACAAAAAATATTTTTTTCATCAAAGCCCTCCGCGTAAATGAGTTTAGAATCCACTTCCACATATTTTCTG
Source organism: Smithellaceae bacterium (assembly GCA_028693285.1). Classification (GTDB taxonomy): domain Bacteria; phylum Desulfobacterota; class Syntrophia; order Syntrophales; family Smithellaceae; genus UBA8904. The sequence continues at coordinate 3,760 of JAQUVQ010000080.1, read as the reverse complement.
TGCGTAGAATCATAAATCCTAAGCATATCCAAAAGCAAGATATTTTTGGTGTTGAAGATGTGGAAAAAAGTGGAAAAAAGGGGACTGGAAAAAAGGGGACGGTTCTATTTAATTTACTCATCGACTGATTCTTTCTTTGGCCGTCCCCTTTTCTTGATCACGAATGCTTCAATGAACCGAAGATAACCTATTTTATGATTGCAATGAAGGTCGGGTTACACTATAAAAACGATGGCCGCCCAGAAACTTTTTTGATCCATCAATACAGGGCAAAAAAGGAGAAATTTTGAAGGCAATGGCAAGGATTATCATGGCGGTGGCCGCAGGAGAGTATTGCAAAACTATTCTTATTCGTCACGCAGGCGAATACCCTAACAACCTGAGAGGTTAGTCAGAAAATGAACCGTGTCTATGAAAGGCTGCGCGACAGGCTCGAGACGATGGCGAGCGGCTATCCCGCGACACAAAACGGCGTCGAACTTAAAATTCTTCAAAAGCTTTTTTCCGAAGAGGATGCGGCGCTGTTTCTGCAAATGAGCCCCGAACCGGATACGGCACAGGAACTGGCTCTGCGTCTGGGTGCCGAGGTTGCGGACACGGCGGCAAGGCTTGAAGACATGGCCCGTCGGGGGCTGATTTTCCGGATCAAAGCCGGCGAGGGGATCCGCTATCGTCCGGTTCCGTTCATCGTCGGCATTTACGAATACCAGCTGAATCATTTGAATTTGCCGCTGCTGAAAGACATTTCAAAGTATTACCTTACCGGATTGGGGGCCACGTTTCACGGTCTGAAAACGCCCCATCTGCGTTCCATTCCGATCAACACCGAAATCGTCGCCGACCGGCCGGTTTTTCCTTACGACGATGCGGCGTCCATCCTCACGAGCAAATCGCGGATTGCCGTGGCCGAATGCTTCTGCCGAAAGGCTGTCCGCCTGTACGGGAAGACCTGCGTTCATCCCGCGGAAACCTGCCTTCAGTTTGACGCCTTTGCAGACTACTACGTGGAAAACGGCATGGCGCGCTACATCGACACCGACGAGGCGCTGGCGATCCTAAGGCAGAGCGAGGCGGAAGGATTGGTGGTCCATGTCCTGAACTCCCGGCAGGTGGAAGCAATGTGCTGCTGCTGTTCCTGCTGTTGCGGCATGCTGATTTCGCTCAAGCTTTTTCCGGCGCCCGCCCTGGCCGTGAAAAGCAACTACGTGGGTCGTTTTGACGAAGCGCTCTGCACGCAGTGCGGGTTGTGCGTCGAAAGATGCACTGTAGATGCTCTGGGAATGAAAGATGAAAAAATCGTTTTTGACGCCGGACGCTGCATCGGCTGCGGGCTTTGCGTTACGGTCTGTTCCGCCGGGGCGCTGAATCTGGATAAGAAACCGGAGGGCAGCCTGTACCAGCCTCCGGAGACGGTTTTTGACACATTTGCCGAAATGAGCAAAGAAAAAGCCTCTCAAAAAGGGGACGGTTCTATTTAATTGGTTTGTCGGCTGATTCTTTCTTCGGCCGTCCCCGTTTCTTGATCACGGCATCAACCTTGTATCGCTTGTTGACCCGTTGTGCAAAATCGCTCCCTCCATATATTGCCCTTCTATTCATCTCACCCCGCATCGATTCGTTCTTCTTCAGCATCTGCTCTACAAATGTGCGGTATTCCTTTCTTACGGTTTCTTCAGTCGAAAGCTTGTCATAGAAAATATGCTGATCGAGCAGATCGTTTTTCTCCCCGTAGGCATTGGCCTTGTAACTGCTCCAGGGGTAGTCTTTCGGGTCTTTCACCATTCCAGCCCGGACAGGATTTAATTCCACATAACTTCCGCAGGCCAGCAGATATTCGTCCTTGGAAATGATGATGCTTTTAAATCGGTCCTGCCAGAAGTGGCCTGTGTATTTGAACTTCTTCTTGAAATATTGAGCATAGGACAGATTGATCCCCTTCATGATCTGGGAAAGTTCGCCGCCGGTTTCCGTGGGCTCAATGACCAAATGAACATGGTTGGTCATCAAAACATAGTGGTACAGCTTATAGTTGTATTTTGATTTGTACTTCAGGAGAATATCGATGTATTGCTTAAAATCTTTTTCGTCTTTGAAAATATCCTGCTTATTATTTCCACGAGCCAGAATATGATAAACGAATTCTTTCGGGGCTATTCTTGCTGTTCTTGGCATGGCGATCCTATATCAAAACCCCAAATCGCTGTCAATAAATAGAACCGTCCCCTTTTTCTGCTTGACACGTTTGCCGCAATGAGCAAAGAAAAAGCCTCTCAAAAAGGGGATACAAAAAAATATCGCAGTGGATCGGAATAACGATTTTACGTTTAGCATCATCGCCAACATTTTCAGATTAGGGGGTTCTATGAAAGGACTAAAAATCTGCGCGACCTGTTTGTTTATTGCCGTATTGATTTGCTTTCTGTTCAATATCGATGGACATGCCCAGAGAACCATTGTTGTTGCCGTGGATAGCGGCGATTGGGCTCCCATGAAGATGAAAGGGGCTCAGGGGGAGCTTGCTGGATTTGAAATTGACATGATTAACGCCATCAGCTCCGAAGCCGGATTTCAGGTTAAGATAATAGAAGTCGGCTGGGAGAAGATCTTCGACGACCTGGATCAGGGGAAATGCGATGCGATCATGTCTTCGGTAAGCATAACCGACAAACGAAAAGAAAAGTTTGATTTTACGCAGCCATATTTTTCCGCAGAACAGCTTCTTGTTGTACCGAAGGCACTGGCCTTGTCCTCTCTCAAGGGGAAGACGATCGCTGCCTTTGAGGCGACGACCGGGGCTATCGTGCTTAAAAAATCCGAACTCATAGAAAAGAAATTCTACCCAGTCGGCGAGACGCAAAAAGCTTTCAATGATTTGGAAGACGGCAAAATTGACGGTATTATCTGCGATACCCCCCTGGCGATCAACTACTGCTTCAGACGAGATGCTTACCTAGGAAAATTTGCTGTCGCGAGCGAAAGAACTGTTCTGGGCAAGCCTTCAGAAAAAGAGGAGTATGCCATGGTGGTAAAAAAAGGCAACAAAGACACGCTCGCTGTCCTGAACAAAGGAATCAAAGCCGTTCAAGCCAAGGATATCGATGCCGGTTTCAAGGCCAAGTGGATATGGTGGTAGGGCTTCCTGTGTAGTGATGCAGTATAATTGCAGCCGCGTCCTTGAAAGATTTCAGGGGCCTTGTCAGTGTCAAGTGCCATAAATCAAAATGGCCAAAATAGATGAATAGATGGAAAGTTTTCAGGCAGGGGGTGGGGCAGCCGGCCATTCATGCGCCCATGCCCCTGCCGCCCTGCCGGTGTTCAGTGTTTTTCACAGGCAAAATTTTAATCATTCCCACAGATTGACCACGGTTCTGCCCCGATGGCTTCCGGCTTTGATTTCATCCATCACGCCGGTTACGCCGTCCAGGGGGACCTCCGAAGACAGAGTTGCAAGCCAGGGGAACTTCCACTGGCCGGCGATCATATCCCAGGCCTTCTGACGCCGCGGCATGGGGCAGTTCTGCGAGTCGATGCCGTAGAGCGTCACGCCGCGCAGAATGAACGGAAAGACGGTCAGTTTGAGCTCCGGCGAAATGACGTTGCCGCAGCAGGTGACGGCGCCGTATCCCCTGATCGACCGGACAGCCGACGAAAGGACGTCGCCGCCCAGCGTATCGACGCATTTGGTCCAGCGCTCTTTGAGCATCGGCCGTCCGCTTGTATCGACCAGGTCGGCGGGCTCGATGACCTGCTTTGCGCCGAT
>JAQUVQ010000079.1 GCA_028693285.1 Smithellaceae bacterium | reverse complement strand
TCGCGGGCAGGGAAGCCGTCGTGGAGGCCCGGTGGACCGTCCGCTCGACGAAGGATGGAAAAACCGAAAGCGGCCGCGCGAAGATTGCCGAGGCGGTTCGCGCAGACGGCTATGCGGAGCTGGCCGCCGCGCACAGCCGCGCGCTGGAGCAGTTGAGCGGCCGGGTGGCCCAAACCCTCCGCGGCATGGAGGGATGCAAACCGTAGCGGTTGCGGCGGGTTCGGAAAACAGGCAGCTATGGCTGCGTCGTGCAACAGGCGCCGATGCAGGATCCTCAGGAGAATCTCATGTCGAATGATCAAACGAACAGGCCGGCCGAACTGAAAAAAGACATTGGACTGGTGAGCGCTCTCGCCATCGTGGTCGGAATGGTGCTGGGCGCCGGCGCTTTCATGAAGCCGCCCGCGGTCATGGCCGCGGCGGGGGATTCCTCGTGGGCGCTGGCCGCCTGGGTGATCGGCGCGGTGTTCAGCATGGCCGGAGGCCTAACGCTTTGCGAGCTGGGGGTTCTGTATCCCCGCACGGGCGGCGTCTATGTTTACCTGGAAGAGATCTACGGCCCCAAAGTCGCCTATCTGTACGGCTGGATGCTGACCTTCATCTTCGGGCCGGCGACGATCGGCGCGCTGGCCGGTTATTTCAGCTCCGTTTTCTGCCTCCTGTTTGGAATCTCGGACCACTACCTTCCCGTCATCGGTCTGGCCGTGATGGCATTTGTCCTTTTCGTCAACAGCGTCGGCGTCAAACAGGCGGGCTACCTGCAGGTGCTTGCAACATTCTGCAAGCTGATCCCCATCGCTCTGCTGGCCTTCTTCGGCCTCTGGAAAGGCAACGGTCATGTGCTGAACCTCTCGACCGGAGTCACCGCGTCCGCGACCTTCTCCGTCGCCGTCATCGCCACCCTCTTTGCCTACGACGGCTGGGCGCAGGTGGCGTCGGTGGCGGGGGAAATGAAGAATCCCGGCAAAATCCTGCCGCGGGCCGTCGTCGGCGGGCTGATCTTTCTGTCCGTCGTGTACATCGTCATCAACGTCGCCCTGCTCAAGGTTCTTTCGCCTTCCGAGATGGTCGCCCTGGGTCATGACGCCTCCGCGATTGCCGCCCAGAAGCTTTTCGGACTCTACGGCGGCAATCTGATTTCCGTGGGCATCATGGTGTCGATTGTCGGCGGACTCAACGGCTACGTGATGACCCTCTCGCGCATCGTGTTCACGATGGCCGAACGCAATCAGCTCCCCGGCTCGGGCGCCCTGAGCCGGATCGAACCGGACAGCAAGACGCCCGTGAACGCCGGCATTCTCCTGGTGCTCCTGTCCTTCATCTATCTTCGAATGCTCGACGCCGACCGCCTGACCGACATGGCCATGTTTGCGATCTGGATTTTCTACATGATGACCTTCGCCGCCGTGTTTATTGCCCGGAAGCGATTTCCCGACGCGGTCCGCAGCTATAAGGTGCCCTTTTATCCCGTGACGCCGCTTGTCGCCATCGGCGGCGCCCTCTACATCATGTACGGCATGGTCCTGAGCCAGCCCGTGAATGCCGCGGTTTCGCTGGTCCTGACGCTGGCCGGAATCCCGGTCCTGTACGGCATGACCCGTGGGCTGCCCCGCTTCGAAGGCTTTGCGGTCAGCAAAAAATATCTCGTTCTGGGAGGGACGGCGCTTATCCTTGCCGTTTTGCTGATCACCCCGAAGTTTATCGACACCCGACCGGTGCTGCGGGTTGCCGTTGAAATCTCCAATCCGCCCATTGCCTTTGAGGACGAAACGGGCAAGCCGGCGGGGCTTAGCATCGATACGATTCAGGCGGTCGCCGGGGAGATGGGGTATCGGATCGCCTTCCGCCCCACAGCGTTCGAGCATATTCCCCTGGCCCTGGAAAAGGATCTGGTCGATGTCGCCGTCGGCGAACTGACGGTGACCCCGGAGCGCAGCCGGCGGGCGGCTTTCTCCCGAAGCTATCGTCAGGGGACGCTGGCCCTGCTGGTGCGCCCGGAGAGCCCGGCCGCCGCGCTGGAGGATTTGCGGGGAAAGGAGATCGGCGTCAAGGATCGTTCGACCGGCGATGGCTACATGAAACAGCTTTCCGGCTATCGCCTGCTCAGGCTCGACGTTTCCTCCGATCTGCTGGAGCTTTTCAACGAAGGCGCGCTGGATGCCGTCGTCTTCGACAAGCCCATCATCGACGAGTGGCTGGCCCGGGGGCTCGCCAAAGGGCGATCCATTCCGCTGGGTGAGCAGGAGCAATATGCCATTGCCTACCGGAAAGAAAACGCAAGGCTTGGCCGTGAGATCGACCGTGCGCTGGACAAATTGATCAAAAGCGGCCATATGGAAGAGCTGCAGAAGAAATGGCTGAGCGGCCGCCAGGAAAGGCCTTCCTCATGAACGTGATTGCGACATCGGCATTCGATATCTTCAAAATCGGTCCGGGTCCTTCCAGCTCTCACACGCTGGGGCCCATGAAGGCGGCCGGCTGCTTCCGCGAAGCCTGCGCCGGACTGAAAAAAGCCGCTTTGGAAAAGGCGACGGCCATCGAGGTATCCCTGTACGGGTCGCTCGCCACCACGGGAAAAGGACACGGGACGGATCGCTCCGTAATTGCCGGCCTGCTGGGATGGAATCCGGAGACCGTCGATCCGGACGCCTTCGACCCGCTTGGCACGGATTCGAAAATGGTTTATACCTTCTGCGCCGGCAAAAAGGAGATCCCTTTCCGCGCGGGCGATATTCATTTCGACACAACCCCCGTAGATCTACCGCACCCCAATACCATGGTTCTCCGGCTCAAAGCGGGAAAGGGCATTCTCCTGGAGCAGGAATACTACTCCGTCGGAGGGGGCTTCATTCTCTGCAAGGGAGAGGCGGAGCGTCCGCGTCCGATTCCGCCGGTTCCCTACGCCAGCATGCACCAGCTTCGCGCTCAGATGGACCGTCTGAACATTGGCCTCGTCGAACTCCTGCGGCGCAACGAGAAGGTGGTTTCCGGTCTGGACGCCAGCCAGGTGGATACGGGACTGGATGCAATCATCGCCGCGATGGTAAGCGCCGTCGAACGCGGTCTGGCCACGGACGCCATTCTGCCCGGATCCATCGGTCTGGCCCGCAAAGCGCCGGTTCTTCTGCATCGGGCGCAAACGATGCCCGATTCGCCGGAGCGATTCATCATTTTGCTCAACGCCTATGCGCTGGCCGCCTCCGAGGAAAACGCGGCGGGGCATAGGGTCGTGACGGCGCCGACGTCCGGCTCGTCCGGAATCATTCCCGGAATCATTTACTTTGCGTTGAAGCATCTGGGGATTTCCCGGGAGCTGATTCGCGAGGGGCTTCTCGTCGCCTCGGCCATCGGCGGCATTGCCCGCCACAACGCCAGCATCTCCGGAGCCGAAGTCGGCTGCCAGGGGGAAGTCGGCGTCGCTTCGGCCATGGCGGCCGCCATGATCGCGCATCTGCGGGGCTGCCAGATGGCCGTCATTGAAAATGCCGCGGAAATCGCCCTGGAGCATCATCTGGGACTGACCTGTGACCCCATCGGCGGTTATGTTCAGATTCCCTGCATTGAACGCAACGCCGTCGGCGCGATCCACGCCTACAATGCCTATCTTCTCGCGTCCGCGGGGGATCCGACCCGCCAGAAGATCGACTTCGACGCCGTGGTGGAAGCGATGCTGGAAACGGGCCGGGATATGTCTGAGCGGTACAAGGAAACGGCCCGGGCCGGACTGGCCGTCTGTTCCATCCGTTGTTGATCAGGGTCCGTCATGGTTTGCGGGAGGGATCCGCAACGGCCTGTTCGAGGATTTTTTGTTTTTCCTCCATGCTGCTGATCGTCAGCTTGTAGGCAATGTAATATTTGTAAATATTCCGGACGTAGGTGGTGGTCTCAAACCCCACTTTTTCGGCGGTGACCAGCTCGACGTTATTGAACCACCGGTTCGGGTCCAGGCCGCGCTCTTTCGCCAGCGTTCGCATTCTCGAGATTTTTCCCGGCCCCGCGTTGTAGCCGGCAAAGGAAAAAAGCGATCGGTCCTGATCGCTGAAGCGGGCATCCGAAAAGTAGTTGGCCATGAGCAGGTCCAGATACTTGGCGCCGGCGTGAATGTTGGGCTCGGTGATTCGAATGTCTCCCACTTTCAGCGACCGGCCCGTTTTCGGCATGATCTGCATGATGCCGATCGCGCCCGCGGGGCTGCGTTTGCTCTGGTCCAGCCGGGATTCCTGGTATCCCTGGGCGGCCAGCATCAGCGGATCGAATCCGTACCGGCTGCCGTATTTCCGAAACAGGCTCAAGGTTTGTTCAAACCGCTTCCATTCTCCCGTGCCGGTCGGGTCCTTGATCTTTTCGATGTTCCGGTGATACTGCTGAATGCGGTTTTCGATCACGCCGCGTTTTTTCAGGACGATGCGGTAGAAGTCCATGATTTCCGATTCCAGCTTCGGGCTGTTCTTGCGGATCGCCCAGCCGATCCGTCCCTTGCCGCGCAACACGATGTCGTCCCGGACGGTGATGCCGGGCAGAACTTCCGCCCACAGTTTTGCCATCCAGTCGTCCACGACGATAAAATCAAAAATGTTTGCCTGAAGCATTTCCAGCAGGTCTTCATCCTCCAGTGCATCCGGGACGGTGACGATGTTTACGGGTTTTTTGCGCTCCCGGATCAAACGCTCGTTCAAAAGAGTCAGGCTTTCAAAATAGCTGGAGGCTTTGCGCACGTGCACGGTCTTTCCGGCCAGATCGTCGAGAACGCCCACGGCGGGAGACGACGGACCCGCCACCAGGATTTCCGACACGCCGGGCAGGTCCGTCGGCGCGGCAAAGTCCACCGTCTTCAGGCGCTCCTCCGTCACCGTGATGTCGCCGGCGGCAATATCGCCTTGCCCTTTGGCCACATCGCCGAGGAGAAGATCCCGCGTGCGGGGAATGATCACGACGGTCAACGGACGTTTTTTCAGCTTTTTGGCGTATTTTTTATTGAGGGAGCGTTCAAATTCCCTGACCGTGTCGCCGATCAGCCCCTGTTCTTTTCCGTTGACAATCCAGTACAGCGTGCGGCTCTGCGGCACCAGAACGCGGATCATGCGTTTCTCCAGGAGCTGATCGAAATCGCAAAGCCAGACCTCGTTGGCGAGGGCGAGGCCGCGCAGACGCGCCGGGTCATCGTAATTCGGCGTCTGCGCCGCCGGTTCGGCCCACGAGGGAATCATCAGGACGGCCGCGATCAGAATGGCGGCAAGAGACGGGAGCCGGCGCAAAAGGCGGGTGAATTTTTCTTTCAACAGCGTCCCCTTTCATCCCGGTGATCGAAGAGGAAACCGGTTGCAAGACACTGAAAAGGGGGAGGCGCTCTGCCACCCCCTTCCGGTCCTGTTCTTGTAACGGCCTTGCTTGCAAGCCGCAGTTATTTTGCCTTTGGCTGCAGGGGAGGCATGGACGGCCTTGCGGCGGATTTGGCGTCCTTCACGTCCAGAAGCTCCACTTCAAAGACCAGCGTCGCGCCGCCGGGAATCACGGGGGGACGGCCCCGGTCGCCGTAGGCGATCTCCGAAGGGCAGATC
>JAQUVQ010000078.1 GCA_028693285.1 Smithellaceae bacterium | reverse complement strand
CTGTGGAATTTTTCGGCATCGGCGGCAATCAAATGCGGGAAGCGGGCGTGAAGCTGCTGGCGCACGCGGCGGATATTGCGGTGGTCGGCGTGTCGGAAGTGTTTTCAAAAACCGCCGTCCTGCTCAGGACCATTTCCCGAATGAAGAAATCCCTGGACCGGCTGAAGCCCAACCTGGTCATCCTGATCGATTTTCCCGATTTCAATCTGAACATCGCGGCCCGCGCCGCCAAAAAAAGAGGCATTCGGGTCTTTTACTACATCAGCCCGCAGGTGTGGGCCTGGCGTGAAGGGCGCGTTGAACAGATCAAGAAACTGGTGGACAAGATGGCGGTGATTCTGCCGTTTGAAGTGGATTTTTACGCCGCGCACGGATTCGACGTCCATTGGGTCGGGCATCCCCTGCTCGACATCGTGAAAACAACCTTCACGGCTCAGGAGGCCCGCGCTCACTTCGGCCTTTCGGCAAACAAAACGACCATCGGCCTGCTTCCCGGAAGCCGGAATTCGGAAATTCAGAAGCTGCTGCCGGAAATGATTCAGGCGGCGCAAATCATTTCTCAAAAATTTCCCACGGCGCAGTACATCCTGCCCCTGGCGGAAACCCTGGAGCAAAAAACCGTCGCCGGCTTTTTGCAAGGCTCCGGCCTGAATATTCAAATCGTCGCCGGGCGCACCTATGACGTTCTGGCCTGCTGCGATCTGGCGCTCGTGACCTCCGGAACGGCAACGCTGGAGACAGGCCTGATGGGCGTTCCGATGGTCATCGTTTACAAGGTCTCCCTCTTTTCGGAGCTCATCGGCCGAATGATCATTCGGCAGCAGAACATCGGACTGGTCAACATTCTGGCCGGGAAAACGGTCGCACCGGAATTGATTCAGCGAGACGCCCGCGGTCCGCGCATCGCGTCGGAGGCTCTGGCGATTTTACAAAACCGGGAAAAACGGCAGCAGATCATTCGGGAGCTGGGCAACATTCGCGCCACACTCGGCGAACCCGGCGCCGCAGGAAGAGCTGCGCAAATCGCCTGCAATATGATATAGGACGAACCATGGAAGTATTTCAAAGATTATTTACAATGGCCCGGCAGTATTACGCCCGTTTTATCCTGGCCGCCATCTGCATGATTGTCGCCGGAGGGCTGCAATCCGCTCTGCCGCTGATTGCCAAGCCCGCCATCGACGAAATTTTCATGAGCAAAAACATCGCCGCCCTGAAGTGGATTCCCTTGGCCGTCGTCGCGATTTTTCTGTTCAAGGGGCTGGCCAACTACGGACAGAATATTCTGATGAGCTCCATCGGTTTGCGCATCGTCACCAATCTGCGCAATCAGCTCTATGAGCAGATTCAGAAGCAGTCTTTATCCTTTTTTGCCGAACATCCAACCGGATTGCTGATGTCGCGGATTACCAACGACGTGCAGTCCGTTCAAACCGCGTCGTCGGAGGCCATCACGGCGCTGGTCAAGGACACCTTCATGCTGATCTGCCTGGTGGGAGTTGTTTTTTATACCGACTGGAAGCTCGCGCTCATCGCCATGGTTGTTTTTCCGCTGACGATTTATCCGATTTCCCGTTTCGGAAAAAAGATGAGAAAGGTGACCACCTCCTCGCAGATTACCATGGGAACGCTGAACTCGCTCCTGCAGGAAACCATTTCCGGCACGCGCATCGTAAAAGCCTTCTGCATGGAAAAATATGAAAACGATCGGTTCGCCGCGGAAAACGAGCGTCTGTTCAAATACAGCATGAAGGCCGTTTCCGTAAACGCCATTTCCAGCCCGCTGATGGATTTTCTGGGCGGCCTGGGCATCGCCGCCGTGGTTTTTTACGGCGGCTACAACGTCGTGCAGGGCCATTCCACTCCCGGCACGTTTTTCTCCTTTATCGCCGCGATGCTGATGCTCTACGAACCGATCAAGCGCCTTACCAACGTCAACAACACGATCAACCAGGGCATCGCCGGCGCCCAGCGGATATTCAGCATCATTGACCGCCCGATGGACATCAAAGATAAACCGGATGCCGCCACCCTGCCCCCTATTGCCAAAGGAATCGACATTGAAAATGTCACGTTCTGCTACGAAACGACGCCGGTGCTGAAAAACATCAATCTTTCCATCAAAGCCGGGGAGGTCATCGCCTTTGTCGGCATGAGCGGCGGCGGAAAAACATCGCTCGTGAATCTGATTCCCCGTTTTTACGACGTCACCGAGGGCCGCATTCTGATCGACGGCCATGACATCCGCAACGTCAGTCTGCAGTCGCTTCGCGGCCAGATCGCCATCGTGACCCAGCAGACCATTCTCTTCAACGACACCGTCCGGAACAACATCGCCTACGGCGACATTCGGAAAACAGATGAAGACATCTACCGGGCCGCCCGGGCGGCCAACGCCCACGATTTCATCCTTCGTCTGCCCGACGGCTACGACAGCAACATCGGCGAGCTGGGGACCAAACTCTCCGGCGGCGAAAAGCAGCGCATTTCCATCGCGCGGGCGCTGCTGAAGGACGCCCCGATTCTCATCCTGGACGAAGCGACCTCTTCGCTGGATACGGAAGCGGAAATCGAAGTCCAGGAAGCGCTGGACAATCTCATGAAGGGGCGGACCACGCTGGTTATCGCGCACCGCCTTTCCACGATCCGCAACGCCGACCGGATCATCGCGCTGGTCAACGGAGAAATCGTGGAGGAAGGAAACCACGACGCCCTGATGGAGAAAAAAGGCGAATACTACCGATTATACAACCTGCAGTTCAAGGACGAGGGAAACGGCAATGATCGACTGGCCAGGGATATGGAATGAGAACGATTCGTCTCGCCGCATCAGTCCGACCCGGGCCATTCTTTATCTGGGCTCCCTGGTCTACCGGCTGATTGTCTCTTCCCGAAACCGTCTTTACGACCGGCAAATTCTGAAGTTCGTCCGCCTGGCCCGCCCCGTGATCAGCGTGGGAAATCTGACGGTCGGCGGAACCGGCAAAACCCCCTGCGTGATCGGGCTGGCAAAAATGCTGGCGCGTCGGGGATACCGGCCGGTTGTCCTCAGCCGCGGCTACGGCGGGAAAAATCAGGCGTCCGTCAATATCGTTTCCGACGGAAAAAACATCATGCTTGGCGCGGAAGAAGCCGGCGACGAACCGCTGCTGATCGCCCGGTCGCTCCCCGGCATTCCGGTCCTGACCGGCGCCAAGCGGGCACTCACCGGACAGGCGGCCATTGAGCGATTCAACGCCGACGTGCTGATCTGCGACGACGCGTTTCAGCACCGTCAGATTTTCCGGGACATCGATATCGTTTTGCTGGACGCGGATAGGCCGCTGGGCAACGACCGACTTCTGCCGCGCGGCGAACTTCGTGAACCCGCGGGAAGCCTTCGCCGCGCGGACTGCATCGTACTGACGCGCGCCGACAAAGCCGGAACCCCTCCCGATGAAATCGCGCGGATCACCCGCGAACGGAGCATCCCCGTCTTCCGCTCCGTTCACCGGCTTCGGGAAATGGTCCGGCCGCGGGAGCATCTTACCCTGCCGCCGGAAAACTTTCGCGGCAAAAGTATCTGCGCCTTCTGCGGAATCGCCCGCCCCGCCTCCTTTAAAAAATCACTGCTCGACGCAGGAATGCACATCCTTTCATTTATTGACTTTCCGGATCATTACGCTTACAAACGCGATGACCTGGAGGCGATTCAAAAGCATTTTTCAACGCAAAACGCGGACGCCTGGATAACGACGGAAAAAGACGCAATGCGCCTGGAGGAAAGTCCGGATTTTTTAAACCAGCTTTTCATCGCGCGCATGGAAATGGAAATTCAACCGTCCACACCGTCCTTTGACGACTTTATTCTGCGACGGCTGAAAGACTTAATACTTAAAACTTAAAACTATTTTTCCATTATGAGTCTTAAACTGAAAATCGGTCTGTGGATCTTTCGCGTGATACCCCTTGCGGTCAGACGGGCCGTCTTCTCCGGCCTCGCCTGGCTGGGGTACCGGCTGTCGGTCAAACACCGGCTGATTGTTCTGCACAATCTGACCCGTGCCTTTCCTGAAAAATCCCCCGCCGAAATTGTGCGCATTGCCAAAGCTTCCTACCGAAGCTTTGGCCGGGTCGTGGCGGAATTTTCAGAAATCACACGTCTGAATCCGGACAATGTGCATCAATGGGTCCGCATTCAGGGCCTCGAACATTACGACGAGGCCCGCCGGAAAGGAAAAGGCGTTCTCCTGTTCAGCGGACATTTCGGCAACTGGGAAATCGGCAATGCCGCAATGGCAATCGCCAGAAAACCTCTGATCTTCATTTACCGCATTCTGGACAGTCAATTTCTTGAAGAGGCAATCACCTATGTTCGCGCGACCTGCGGCAATATTTCCCTGGACAAGGAAAACGCCATGCGGCCGATGATCCGCGCCCTGAAAAAGGGAGAAACCATCAATATTCTGATTGACCAGAACGTGGCGGTTTACGATGGAATCTTTGTGGATTTTTTCGGGCGGCCGGCCTGCACGACCTCCGGCCTTGCCCTGCTGGCGCTCCATACCGGTGCGCCGGTTCTGCCGGTTTTTACCACCCGCATGCCCGACGGAAAATATTGGTTGGAGATCGGGGCGGAAGTCGCCATCCGCAACACGGGAAACCGCGATGCCGATGTGCGGGAAAGCACCCAGACCTTCACCGGAATCATTGAAGAGCACATCCGCAAATATCCCGAACAATGGTTCTGGATGCACCAGCGGTGGAAGACGAAGAAATGCCAGGCGAGAATGGTGAATAGTGAATAGTGGATGGTGGATGATGATGCTGGAAGCAAAAAATAAACTGCCGCGGGAGGGACTGAACAAAATCCTGATCCGCGGGACCAACTGGATCGGCGACGCCGTGATGACGCTGCCCGCCGTCGCGTCCGTGCGCGCGGCCTATCCGAAAGCGCATCTGTCCATTCTGGCCAAGCCGCCCGTCTCCGACATCTACAAAATGTTTTCCGCCGCCGATGAAATTCTTGCCTATTCAAGCAAATTCGACAATGCGCCGGGTGTCCTTCGCCTGGCGTATTCGCTGCGATCTAAAAAGTTCGACGCAGCCATTTTGCTGCAAAACGCCATCGAAGCCGCCATCATCGCACTGGCCGCCGGCATTCGCGTGCGTGCCGGCTACAACTCGGACGGCCGCGGCTTTCTACTGACGCATCCCGTCCGGCGTACAACGGAAATCCTTCGCGTCCATCAGATCGGCTACTATCTGGAAATGGTCAAAGCGCTGGGCTGCGCGAACGTGGAACGCTCGCCGCACCTGGAAACTTTCATTTCCGCGGCGGACGCTACGGATGTCGTCCGGCGGCACCTTACGGATATGGCAGGACCCTTCATCGGCATTGCGCCCGGCGCCGCCTATGGACCGGCAAAACGGTGGCTTCCGGAAAGATTTGCGCAGGCGGGAGACCGCCTGGCAAAAGAATTGAACGCGCAGGTTCTTCTCTTCGGAGGCAGGGACGATTGGGAAACGACTGAACAGGTGCGCGAACAAGCGCAAACCAATATGATTAATCTGGCTGGCCGCGTACCGCTTGCGGACTCGGTTTATCTCATGTCGCAATGCCGG
>JAQUVQ010000040.1 GCA_028693285.1 Smithellaceae bacterium | reverse complement strand
GCGTCGAAGCGGAAGATGATGACGGCGTTCTGGCCGCTTTTTTCCACAAAGGCGTAAAGATATTCCACGTTGATGGCTTCTTTGTTCAAGACGTCCATGATGCTGTGCAGCCCGCCCGGCTGATCGGGGACTTCCACGGCCACGACGACGGTTTTGCTGACGCGGAAGCCGGCTTCTTTGAGAACCTTGTTGGTTTTTTCCACGTCATTGACGATCAGGCGCAAAATGCCGAAATCGGCTGTTTCCGCCAGTGACAGGGTGCGGATGTTGATGTTGTTTTCCTTCAGGATGCGTGTGGCGTGCTCCAGTGTGCCGGGTTTGTTTTCCAGAAAAACCGAGATTTGTTCTACCTTCATGTATGATTCCTCCAAGTGTTTATCAAATGGTGCGCTTGTCGATTACCTTTTTACCGCTTTCTTTCAGCGTCTGCGGGGCCACCAGTTTGACGCGCGGCGAGATGCTCAGGTAATCCTTCATGTCCTTGACGATTCGTTTCTCAATTTTTTGCAGTTCTTTGACGCCGCCCGATTCGCTGAAGAATTTTTCCCCGACTTCCACGCGCAGCTCGACGGCGTCCAACGCTCCGACCTTGTCAATAATCAGCTGGTAATCCGGCTCGACGCCCTCAATCTCCTTGAGAATCGCTTCCACCTGAACGGGGAAGATGTTGATGCCGCGGATGGTCAGCATGTCGTCGCTTCTTTTCAACACGCGATCCATGCGGATATGCGTGCGGCCGCAGCGGCAGGGCTCGGGAATCAGTCGCGAGATGTCGCCGGAACGGTAGCGGACCAGCGGAAACGCTTCCCGGGTCAGGCTGGTAAAGACCAGTTCTCCTTCTTCCCCCTCGGGCAAGGCTTCACCGGTTTCGGGGTTGATGGTTTCCACGATAAAATGATCTTCAAAAATGTGCATGCCGCGGCGGCCTTCAAGGCATTCCATGGCGATGCCGGGACCCATCATTTCCGACAGGCCGAAGATGTTGAGGGCTTTGATGTTGAAGGCGTTTTCGATGGCGTCGCGGGTGGCGTCGCTCCAGATTTCCGCTCCGAAGATCCCCACGCGCAGCTGCAGCGATTTCATATCCACGCCCATTGCCTTTCCCTCCTCGGCCAGATGCAGGGCATAGGACGGCGTGGCGCACAGAACGGTCGGGCCGAAATCCTGCAGGAGAAGGATTTGCCGCTTGGTGTTGCCGTCGGACATGGGAATGACGCTGGCGCCGATTTTTTCAATGCCGTAATGCAGGCCGAGTCCGCCCGGAAGCAGGCCGTAGCTCAAGGCGTTATGTACGATGTCGTTCTTGTTCAGTCCGGCGGCAACCAGCGATCGGGCGATCAGGTCCGTCCAGGTTTCGATGTCGCGCCGGGTATAGCTGAATACGGAGGAGCGGCCGGAGGTGCCGGAGGATGCGTGCAGGCGGACGATGTTGCTCATCGGGACGGCAAACAGGCCGAAGGGATAATTGTTGCGAAGGTCTGCGCGGGTGATGAAGGGGAGCTTTTTCAAATCGTCCAGGGAACGGATATGCTCGGGCGCGATTTTAGCGGCGTCCATCGACTTTTTGTAATATCCGACCGTGTGATACACGCGCTGCAGAACCTGCTGGAGCCTTTTGACTTGCAGGGCCTTCAAGGCTTCGCGCGGCAGGGTTTCAAACTCCTCATTGTAAATCATGGCGGCGTTTTCCTTTCTTGCAGATGGTCAAGGCCAAGCCGAAGCCTGCCTTCGCGGGTGTACTGAGATGACGTAAAGGGCGGCCTGTTTTGGCGGCAGTTTAACAAAACTTTCCGCCCGTGGCAAGCGGCTTTCGGCATGTCCGGGGGGCGGAAAAAAAGAGACAAACGCCCCGGAAAAATAAATAATTCTTTACGAAAACCGGTTGTTTGTGCTACTTGCAGAAAACTGGTTTTTGCCGGATGCTTTATTCCGCGCGGCCAATGTCCTTCTCGGGTTTTTGGTAAAATGAGTCTCACGATCAGCCGCAAATTGTTGCTTGGTTATCTGTTTATGGCGTTTCTGACCGTCCTGGCCAGTGCCTTCGCGTTGTTCAATCTGCAGAAGCTGAGCGGCGGCGCGTACAAAATCACCCATCACCACTTTGTGCTGATGGAAAATTCCAAGCAGCTCATGGACATTCTGCTGGCCCAGGAAAGCGCCGAAAAGAAATATCTGATTCTGAAGGATCCGGAGCTGGAGCAGATTTTCTGGAAGCGCAGCGTTGAATTCCAGGAAAAACTGACCGAGACGGGGCGGCTGAAGCTGGACCGTCGCTCGAAGGGCGCGCTTTCCGAAATGGCAGTTTTACACCGTCGCCTGAAGGACTTGTTTTCGGAGGAAGCCCTGCTGGTGCAGACCGGAAAGCTGCAGGAAGCCCAGGCGATTTCCGATACGACGGGAAGGGCTGTGATCGATGCCATGGCGATGCAGCTTCGGGACATTCAAAAAAACGTGAACCAGGACATCAATAATGAAATGAACCGGATCGCCAGCCAGGGGCGGGGGGCCGTGCACATGACGCTGGGGCTCAGCCTGCTCAGTCTGGTTCTGGGCATTACGCTGGCACTGGTCATTACGCGCAATATTTCCAAGCCTTTGAAACAGTTGCAGGCAGCCACCCGCCTGATTGCCGAGGGGAATTTGGATCACCGGATCGAGGCCAGACGCAACGATGAAATCGGAGCGCTGGCGAATTCTTTCGCCCACATGACCAAAAGGCTCAAAGTGCTGGAAGCGCTCAACCTGGATGCCAGTCCGCTCACCGGTCTGCCGGGAAATCTGGCGATTGAAAACCGGATTGAGCAATTGCTGGCGAAGGGGAAATCTTTTTCACTGTGCCAGGTGGACCTGGATAATTTCAAGCCGTTTGCCGATCAGTACGGGTATGCATGGGGAAGCGAGGTCATTAAAGAAGTGGCCGGTCTTCTCCAGGGCTATATCGATGAAATGAAACTGAAGGACATGTTTCTGGGCCACATCGGAGGCGATGATTATGTCCTCATCGGCGACCCCGGGCAGGTCGAGAGCATCTGCAAAAAGCTGGTGGTTGATTTTGCCGGGCGCATCCTGAGCTACTACCGGCCGGAAGATGCCCAAAAGGGATTCTTCATCGGCCGGAACCGCCAGGGGAACGTCCAGAAATTTCCTTTGATTACGATCACCGCCGCGATTGTTACGGATGACGGCTCGCGCTTTAAAAATCCGCTGGAGATGGCCAGGCTGGTGGCGGAACTCAAAGAGTACGCCAAAAAAATGCCCGGCAGCAATTACGTGACGGAAGAAGAGGTGGAAAGACAAAAAGCGGTTGCACCGCAAAATTCGCAAAGCACCCTGGAGTAATTCAAGTGTTGAAGTATTTGAAAAATCTTATTTTTTTGATCATTCTGTCTTTGATCCTGACCGGCTGCGCGACAAAGGCCGTCCGGGACGGCGCTCAGGAACCCATGGGCCAGGTGAAAAAAGCAAACGGCCTGTTCAGCAGCGATCCTTCGGACCGGGAACTGTTCGATGAAGCGCTGACTTTTTTGTCCGGAAGCGGGCAAGAGGCGGATTACAGCGAGGCAAAAATCCGGCTGGGGAATCTGGTTGCGCAATTTCCGGAGAGCAAATGGGCGCCGGGCGCGAAGGCCCTGCTTTCAACCATGGAGAGGATTGCCGCGTTGCAGGCTGAATTGAAGGATCAGAAGATCGAAGCCCAACAGGAGCAGGCGAAGCTCAAAAAAGAAATCGAAGGTTTGAAAAACAGCGTTCGTCAGGCAGAGGAAAAGAATTCGGCCGAGCTGATCCGGCTGCAGCAGGAAAACGAGCAGCTGAAAAACGACATCCGGCAGTTGAAAAATCTGGAAATTCGGCTGGAGCAGAGAGAAAAGCAGCTGCGCTGACCTTATTTTAAATAGTTTTCAGCCAGCATGATTCCCAATGCCGTTTTCGCGTCGATCAATTCACCGCTTTTCAAAAGGGTGGCGGCCCTTTCGAAGCTTGTGGGAATGACTTCGATGCATTCGTCTTCATCCGGCTGCAGCGGTTCAAAAACCAGGTCCTGCGCCAGAAAAAAATACATGAATTC
The DNA here is from genome assembly GCA_028693285.1 of Smithellaceae bacterium. Taxonomy (GTDB): domain Bacteria; phylum Desulfobacterota; class Syntrophia; order Syntrophales; family Smithellaceae; genus UBA8904. Next base: position 24,091 of record JAQUVQ010000040.1, on the reverse strand, counting down.
ATTGCAGTATCCCGGAAGCAGGTAGCCCGCGAAAAGGGGCGTAAGCTTTTTAGCCCGCCAGCCTGTTTCTTCGGCCAGTTCCCGGCTCGCGCAGGCGTCCGGTGATTCTTCCCCGTGGTCCATGGAACCGGCTGGAATTTCCAGCAGGTTTTTCCCGGCGGGGATGCGGAACTGCCGAATCAGCAGCAGTTCTTTTTTCTCGTTGACGGGGACAACGGCCACGGTGGGTTTGTGTTCAATCCAGCTTTGCCTGGTTTTTTTCCCGTTTTGCAGCAGCAGGTCTTCTTCCCAGACAGAGAAGATTTTACATGCATACGTCAGGGTCCTGTTTTTTTCCATGAAGGGTATCGGTTTCCGTTTCAGTTGGTTTTAATAATGGCGAGAAGATGCTGTTCGATTTCCTGTTTCGGCAGTGCGCCGACAAGGCGCTCGACCAGCCGGCCGTCCCGGAAAAGCAGCAGCGTGGGAATGCTGCGGATGCCGTATTGGGTGGCCGTTGCCGGATTTTCGTCCACGTTCAATTTGGCGACTTTGACGCCGTTGGCGTAATCCGTGGCCAGCTCGTCAATGGTCGGCGCAAGGCTTTTGCAGGGGCCGCACCAGGGCGCCCAGCAGTCCACCAGCACGGAGGTTTCCGCGGACAGAACCTCGCGGGCAAAGGAGTCATCGGTGACCTCGACGGGTTGGATGTTTTGCCTGGCAATCACCAGCGCTTCGCCGCATTTGCCGCAAAGGGGTTTTGAGCCGAGGCGCTCTTCGGGCAGACGATTTTTGGTGCCGCATTTCAGGCAGCGGATAATCAGTTCATCCAGCGGCGCGTGGCAATGACCGCAGGTGGGTCGGCGCTGAAATTTTTGCTGCGGTATGCGGTTTTTTGTTCCGCAGTTCAGGCAGCGGATGATCACGTTGTCCGGCATACATCATCTCCCGAAATTTTGAGGCATTATCTCTTTTTTCCGCTCAAATGGCAAATTATATCGCAACGCTGACCTCGACAGGGCTCAGGATGCGGACCAGTTCCGCAGACGGCATTCTGGCCAGCAGTCCGCGCGAGCCGGCATTGATGAGAATTTCCGGAAGATCGGAAATCGTTTTTTCCATGTAAAGATTCAAACGCTTTTTGATGCCGAACGGGGACGTTCCGCCGACAAAATAACCGGTGTGCCGATGCGCGGTCTCCGGCGTGCAGGGTTTGACGGATTTTACGCCCATCGCGCGGGCCAGGGCCTTGGTGGAAACCTCCCGGTCCCCGTGCATCAGGATAATGAAGGGGTTCGCATTTTCGTCTTCCATCACCAGCGTTTTAATCACGCTATGCTCATCTACGCCCAGCTTTTGCGAAGAGACTCTGGTGCCGCCGTGCTCTTCGTAGGCATAGGTATGCAGTGTAAAGATTGCCGCCGATTTTTTCAGGGCCAGGACCGCGGGCGTTGATGGGATTTTTTCCTTTGCCATGCGGTCAATATAATGACGTGGATGGGAAAAGGCAAGGGAAAGACAGGTCAGAGGTAATGGGTAAGAGGCAAGAAGGGGGTAGTGCGTATTTAGCCCCTGACCTCTGACCCCGAACCCCTTGCCGTTTTTATCCTTCGAACTTTTTCAACCCCCTGAAGTCCAGCGTCGCGAAATAATCCTCCACCGTTTCGGCGCGCCGGATCTGGACGACGGAGCCGTCTTCCCGAAGAAGCAGTTCGGCGGAGCGGAGCTTGCCGTTGTAATTGAAGCCCATGGAATGGCCGTGCGCGCCCGCGTCATGAATCACGACGATGTCTCCGGGGGCCAGGCGGGGGAGCATGCGGTCGATGGCGAATTTGTCGTTGTTTTCGCAAAGGGAGCCGGTGACGTCATACATGGCGTCGTGGGGCCGCCTTTCCTTGCCGACGACGGTGATGTGATGGTAGGCGCCGTAAAGCGCGGGCCGCATCAGATTGGCCATGCAGGCATCGAGGCCGGCGAATTTTTTGTACGTGTCCTTGATGTGCAGGACCTTTGATACCAGGTAGCCGTGAGGGCCGGTGATGAAGCGGCCGCTTTCCGTAAAAATCTTCAGGGGGGCTAACCCGCCGGTCACGATGATCTTTTCATACTTTTCGCGAATGCCGCGGGTCATGGCCTTCAGATCGATGGCTTTTTGTTCGGGCCGGTAAGGAATGCCGAATCCTCCGCTCAAGTTGGCGAATTCAAAGCGGATGTTCAGGGCGTGGGATAATTCAACGATCAAATGAAAAAGAATTTCCGCCGTTTCGACAAAGTAATCCGGGTCCAGCTCATTGGAGGCGACCATGGTATGAATGCCGAAGCGACGGATGCCTTTGTCCCTGCAGATGCGATAGCCTTCAAAAAGCTGTTCGCGCGTGAATCCGTATTTGGCCTCTTCCGGATGGCCGATGATGACGTTCCCTCTCTTCAGGGGGCCCGGATTGTAGCGGCAGCAGATCAGGTCCGGAAGTCCGGCGTGTTTTTCCAGAAAATCAATGTGTGTGATGTCGTCCAGGTTGATGGTTGCCTTGAGTTTCCGGGCCTGGACAAATTCGGCGGCCGGCGTGTCGTTGGAAGAAAACATGATGTCTTCACCGGTGATGCCGGTTTTTTGCGCCAGCAGCAGTTCCGCCATGGAGCTGCAGTCCGCGCCGAATCCCTCGGCGTGAAGGATTTTCATGATGTAGGGATTGGGACAGGCCTTGACGGCAAAAAATTCCTTGAAGCCCCGGTTCCAGGAAAAGGCTTTGGCAAAGGCGCGGGCGTTGTTCCGAATGGCCTTTTCGTCGTAAAGATGAAAGGGCGTCGGATATTTTTCAAGAATGGCGGACAGTTGTTTATGGGTAAAAGGCAGTTGTTTTTCCGGCATCGGCGATTCTCCCAAAATAAAACATTTTTAAATTATTGTGGAAGATTTACGGGAAAAAACAAAAATTATCAATACTATTTTCCCTGGGGGCGGATAACCCAGGATAGGGGAATCCCTTGTTGCGGAACGGGCGTTCATTCTGCGCAGCTTGCCGCGAGGTGGTTGATTATTGAAAAATGAAATATTGCAGAGAAAGATACAAGGTGGCGGAGATGGCAGCGGCAATGGGGATGGTCAATACCCAGGCCCAGATGATATTTCCAGCCACACCCCAACGAACGGCAGAAAGTCTTTTCGTGGCGCCGACGCCGACAATGGCTCCCGCGATCGTGTGTGTTGTGCTGACCGGAATACCCGCAATGGAAGAACCGATAATCGCGCAGGCAGCCGCGGCTTCTGCGCTGAAACCGCCAATCGGCTGAAGTTTCGTAATTTTGGTTCCCATGGTTTTCACAATCCGCCAACCGCCGAACATAGTCCCCAGCGCGATGACGGAGTAGCACATAATAATGATCCAGTAGGGAATGTTAAAACTCGAACTGATCAAACCTTTGCTATAAAGAACAATGGCAATGATACCAATTGTTTTTTGCGCATCATTCATGCCGTGACCCAGCGAATAAATTGCCGATGAGGCCAGCTGCAATTTTCGGTAGAGCTTGTCTGTTTTGGCAATGTTGGAATTCCGGTTAAGATTCATGGACAAAACCATGAAGATAAAACCAAGAATCAAACCAATGGAAGGTGATAAGACAATGAAAGCGGTTGTTTTGAGGATACCGGACCACACCAGTGTGCCGATGCCGCCTTTGGCGATGCCTGCGCCGATGAGACCGCCAATCAGAGCGTGAGAAGAACTGCTCGGCAAACCAAAATACCATGTAATGAGATTCCAGGCAATGGCGCCGCCCAGCGCGGAAAGAATAATTAGATTGTCAATAACATTGATATTGATAATGCCCTTGCCAATCGTGTGAGCGACTGCGGTGCCTATGAAAAATGCGGCGCTAAAATTAAAAAATGCGGCCCATATGACGGCCTGTTTGGGGGTAAGGACTCTGGTGGAAACAATGGTTGAAATGGAATTGGAGGAATCATGAAAACCATTAATGAAATCGAAAACAAGGGCAACAGCAACAAGAAAAATAACAAATGCCATTGAATCAAGCATGTTTCAGGACGATCCCTTCCACGGTGTTGGAGACGTCTTCACAAACATCAAGCGCTTCTTCAATGCGCTCAAAGATTTCCTTCCATTTAATCAGCTCAATGGCGTCCTGTTCTTTGATGAAGAGATTGGTGATGATGGTCCTTAAAACGACGTCGCCGGCATTTTCAAGGGTGTTGATCTCCACACAGCCGTCCAGAATCATTTTGGAGTTTTTCATGTCTCGCAGACCATGAACGATTTCTTTGATTTTTTTGATGGCCTGAAAGAGAATTTCCGCCTGTTTGATGATTTCGTCATCCGGTTTCTTTACTTTATACATGTGGATGCGGATGGCGGTGGCCTCGATGACGTCCATAATGCTGTCCATCTTGTTTACCAGCGCGTAAATATCTTCACGGTCGATGGGCGTCAGGAAGGTTTTGTGCATTCTTTCGTATGTTCTGTGCGTAATGACATCCGCTTCATGCTCCAGTTCCTTAAGCCGGGCGACTTTGGCTTCGGTATAGTCCCGGTTTTTGGTCATTTCGAGGAAAAACTGACCGCCTTCTTCAATTTTATTGGCCAGTTCTTCAAAATATTCAAAGAAATTTTCTTCCTTCGGAAACAGGCGCATAAACAAATTCCCCTTTTTTCCTGCGATGGGCGGTTGGGGTGATCCAAAAGCCAGAAGTGCTCTAGCGAATTATCGTGGAAATTGCAAGATTTTATCGTACGGACGCGGGGCGGGAAAGGCGTTAAGACCTGTTATATAAGGGTTTTAGCGTAAATAATTTTACTGTCGCCGGGGGAATAGAAATCCCTGAGAAACGCTTCCGGAACATAGCCGCATTTTTCATAAAAATGACGGGTTGGCTTGTATTGCGGGCGGGAAGATGTTTCCGCGTAAATTTTCCTTCCTCCCTGATTCCGGACCATCTCTTCGGTTTTCTCCAAAAGACGTGAGCCGGTTCCGCCGCCCCTCAGGGATTGCGCCACGGCGATCCAGTAAAGGTCGTAACTGCCGGCGGTGGCCGGGATCAGTCCGCAGCAGGTGTACCCGACGACCAGTCCGTCTTCTTCGGCAAACAAAAACTGATAGGAGCTCTTTTCACCCTGCTCCAGCTTCTCCTCGGCCAGTTCACGGGCCAGCGCCTCTTCCGCTGCGGAAAAAAAGCCGCTTCCCTTCACAATTTCTGAAATCGCGTCCGGGTCGGACGGCCGAATGTTCTGCCGGTAGGCGGTCGTTTTCAAAAAATCGTTCCCCCCTGTTTACGGTTTAAAGGCGTCTTGAAGGATGGCGTCGATGGCGACGGCGTATTCCATGCCCGCAAAATCCAGCGCGGCGGCAAAGCCTGCATCCGGCGAGAGGCAGGGGTTGGCGTTGATTTCCAGCACCCAGGGAACGCCCTGTTCATCCACGCGGAAATCCACGCGCGCATACCCGCGAAGCCCGAACAGGCGCCAGCACCGAAGGGCGATGTCCCGCAGTCGTTCAGCGAGGCTTCCATCCTGCGGCGCGAGGGTGAGCGAGCGGACGGTGTGGTCGTATTCAAAGGAATTCTCAACCCACTTGGCGCGGTAATCAAGCACTTTTGGTTTATCCTGCGGATAGTCCACAAAAAGAATTTCCGCGGGCGGCAGCACCAGAACTTCCTGAGCGGAAGCCAAAAGCGCAATATTGAACTCACGCCCGTCAATGTAGGCTTCGGCAAAGCAGTCCAGGCCGAGCGCGATCTGGCGCTTCCGCAGCGCGTCCCGAAGGGTTTGAGGATTTTGCATCTGCACGATGGCCCCGCTGTCGAGACCGACCGAGGCGTCTTCCCAGCAGGGCTTGAGAAGATATGTGCCATGTGGCTCTGATCCTCGTTCGTCCACGTCCGCCGTCATCCAGGGCGGTGTGGCAATGCCGTTTTGCTGCAGGATTTTTTTGGCGAGCGGCTTGTTGGAGGTGATGAACATGGCTTCGGTCCGGCATCCCGTGTAGGGCATGCGCAAAACGTCCAGAAGCGCGGTCGCGACATAATTCAGACTGCCTTGCCCGGCAAGCGTCTCCACCAGGTTGAAGACCACGTCCGGCTGCCGCTCGCGAATGCGGTCGATGTTGGCGCGCAGATCCATTCCGAACGGGAGCGTTTCCGGCCGGCAGCCCAGCGCGAGGACTGCTTCGCCGACGGCCGCCGCCTGCGTCAGGCAATCGAGTTCGTCTTCGCCTGCGTCCGCCGGAACTTCGCTGTGCAGAATCAGGATTTTTTTCATATGGCGTTTACCGTTTCCGCGCAGGCGGATGGGGGAGCTGCTGGCCGCAAAGCCCCGCCCGGTCCAGGGCTGAGTTCAGGATATCGCAGAGGAGCCGGTCATAGGATACGCCCACCAGTCCGCACAAAATCGGCAGGTCGGAGCGAACCGGATTCAGGCCGGCCAGGGAATTCACTTCTATAAAATGAGGCCTGCCCGAAGCGTCCGAGCGCAGGTCCACCCGTCCTCCGTCCTTCAGATCCAATCCTCGCCATGCCGCCAGGGAGACCTCCATGGCCTGCAGGGCTTCCGAATCGGAAACGGCGGCATAGCGCACCAGTTTTTCATAGTGCTCCTTGTTGTCGTAGGAATAGGCATGCGGTTCGGCATCCGGATTGAGGAGCACTTCCATGGCGCCGATGGCGCGGGCCTGCCTGCCCGTTCCGACGATGCCGACGGTAAATTCCCGCCCGGGCAGATAGGTTTCCACCAGCACCGGCTGGCGGAAAGTCTGCAGAAGGTTCAAGCACGCCGAGCGCAGGCTGTCCGCGTTGTCGATTCTGGAGCGGGCGGTAATGCCTTTGCCCGTTCCTTCCGCCACGGGCTTGGCAAACAGGGGATAGGGCAGCCGGACGCTCCCGATATCTTCCGGTGAGGAAACCACGGCGAAGTCCGGCGTGGGAATGCCAAGGTCCCTTACAATATGCTTGGTCATGCCCTTATGGAGCGTCAGCGCCTGGCCGAGGGCGTCCGAAAAGGTATAGGGGATCCGGTAGGCGTCCAGGAGCGCGGGAACCTGCGCCTCCCGGCCGAAACCGTGCATTCCTTCGGCGATGTTGAAGACAAGGTCCCAGCGGTCGCCCGCGGCCAGACGGCGGGTGAGCGCCTTGACGTGTCCGATGCGGTCGGTGGCGTAGCCGTTTTTTTTGAGGACGTTTTCTATGGCGGAAATAGTGTCGGGCTTGTCGAACTCGGCGGTTTCTTCGAGGCTGTATCCTTCGCGAAGGTAATCTTCGCGCAGGTCGTAGGTCAGGCCGATCGATAACGTTCGGCGGCGGGCGGTCGCTGGACAGACTGGATTACCGGACATAAGCTATCTTCAATATCCTAGTGGATATCCTTTGATTCGGCGTGATTGTCCGGGTAGCGGAAGAGGCTGCCTTCGTAATTGCGCATCATCAGGTCGCCTTTGTCCCACCCGATGGCATACTCGGGAAGGAGCGGAATTTTTCCGCCGCCGCCGGGGGCGTCCACGACGAAGGTCGGCACGGCGTAGCCGGTGGTGTGTCCGCGCAAGCCCTTGATGATTTCCAGTCCTTTGCTGATGGGCGTGCGGAAATGGGACGAGCCCGGAATCGGATCGCACTGGTACAGATAGTAGGGACGGACGCGGATCTGCAGAAGTCCGTGAACCAGGCGGGTCATGGTGGAGACGGAGTCGTTGATGCCGGCCAGCAGGACCGTCTGGCTGCCCAGTGGAATGCCGGCGTCGGCCAGCCGGATGCAGGCGGCGCTCATCTCGGGGGTCAGCTCGTCGGGGTGCGTGACATGAATGCTCATCCAGAGGGGATGGTATTTCTTCAGCATGGAAACAAGAGACGGTGTGATGCGCTGGGGCATCACCACGGGGACCTTCGTGCCGATGCGGACCAGCTCCACATGGGGAATCTCCCGAAGCCTCGAAATCAGCCATTCCAGCCGGTCGTCGGAAAGGGTCAGGGGATCACCGCCGGAAAGGAGCACGTCGCGGACATTCGGATTGGAGGCGATGTAGTCCAGCGCTCTTTCCCACTTGGCCGTGTCGATAAAGCACTGGTGCTGGCGGCCGAAAATGCGGGAGCGGGTGCAATAGCGGCAGTAGGTCGAACAGATGTCCGTGACCAGAAACAGAACGCGGTCGGGATAGCGATGCACAATGCCGGGGACCGGAGAATCGGCGTCCTCGCCGAGCGGGTCTTCCTCTTCGCCCTTGGTGTGCAGGCATTCGTCCACCACCGGGACGACGCAGCGGCGAAGCGGAGAAGACGGGTCGTCCGGGGAAATCAGGCTGGCGTAGTAAGGCGTGATGGCAACGGGGAGGTCGCCCGAGGGGTGCATCATGGCCTGGCGTTCGTTGTCGGATAGATGAAGGATGGCGTCCAGCGCCTGGACGCTGCGAATGGCGTTTTGAAACTGCCACCGCCAGTCAAACCATTCGATGCGGCTGATGTCCGGGTAGTGTTTCTTGCGGAAAGTGCGTGAGCGGGGAGAATCTTTAAAGGGAAAATAAATCCGTTCCGGCTTTGATTTTGCCAGGGAGGGTTGCTGATGATCCGTGGTCAACGAAAAAAAATCGGCAGTTTTTTTCTTTACCACAACAAGACCGGTCGCATGACCAGGAGGTTCCGCCTCCTCATTAAACAGGGTCTCGTTCTCCATTCATCCTCCTTCCGGAAGCGTTCTTCCGCTAAAAAATTATCCGGAAAAATAAACTTTATTGATTTTTGAATTTACGCAAGCAAAAAAATTTGTCAACATTTATTTTGCATTTTGAAAGAAAAAATGAAAAAAATTTTTAAAAAGTGAGCGGCGAATTTTTTTACGCCGCGAAGAGGACGAGTGAATGCCGGAACTGCCGGAAGTTGAAACGCTGTGCCGCCAGTTGCAGACGAGGATTGCCGGAAAGAAAATTCTGTCAACGAAAGTCTGCGACCACAAACTGGACGGAATCGGAAATGTCCGCGGGCTGCGGGTTCTCGGGGTTTGCCGCCGGGGCAAGACCGTCGAGATGCGCCTGGAGGGAGGCCAATGCATCATCATCCATCTGCGGATGTCGGGCCGTTTGTTTTGGAGGACGGGCCGCTGCCGCGAGTCCCATACGCGGTGGCGGATCACGCTGGAAGGAGGAGGCATCGATCTGGTCGATCCCCGTCGCTTCGCGACCGTTCGGGTAATCTCTGATCCGCCGGAGGCTTTGACCAATGATCTGATGGGAAGCTTTGATTTCCGAAAATTCCTGCAAAGCCAGGCCGGGCGCAGGGTTCCCGTCAAAACACTGCTCATGGACCCGAAGGCGATTGCCGGCATCGGCAACATTTACGCCTGCGAGATCCTGCACGCTTCCGGCATTTCCCCGCTGCGGCCGGCGGCCGCGCTGGACGAAACGGAGTGGAAAAAGATTTTTCGACAGGCCCGGCGAATTCTGAGGAGAGCCATTGCCGGGCGGGGAACGTCCATTTCCGACTGGAGGGATCTTGACGGCTGTCCGGGTGAAAACCAGAAGGCGCTGAAGGTATATGGACGGGAAGGGGAGGCCTGTGTGCGATGCGGCGGGATCATTGTCCGGATCCGGCAGAGTGGGCGCAGTACGTATTGCTGCCCGCGTTGTCAGAAGGAATAGGCGATAGGCCATGGGCGATAGGAGACAGTGGATGGTGACTGGTGAATAGTGGATAGGCGTCACCCTTCGACAGGCTCAGGGTGACAAAGGGTTGCGCTAGCGGAAGGCTAAAGAGGGGAAAGCTCATAGCTCATGGCTTGTAGTAAAAAACGCAGAGCAATGAGCGGTGAGTGGAAAGCGGCGAGTGACGAGGGAATCGTAGGGCGGGTCTTCGTGACCGCCACGGTGGATGGTGACTGATGAATAGTGGATGGGCAGCGTCCTTCGACAGGATCAGACTGACAAAAAGAGATGGTAATGGGAAAACGAGCAATGCGGTGAGTGTAACGAGGAAAACGTAAGGCGGGATGTTCTCGAAAAAAGATTGGGAGAATAGTTTTTCCGAAGCCAAATGCGCGGACGAGGCATTAATCCATGTTTTTCAAAGCGGCGGTGATCCATTGGCGGATGAGGCTTTTGGGCGGGACTTCGCCCACGGCCACGACCCTGTTGTTGATGACCAGCGCAGGGGCGCCCAGAACGCCGAACCTGGACATTTCCCGAAGGTCGGTCACATGCCGGACATCGGCGGCAATCTGCATCTCCGATAAAACATCACGGATGTCCGATTGCAATTGATCGCAGCGGGCGCAGCCCGCTCCCAGGGCAAGAATGGTCAAACCGGTTGCCGGCTCGGGATCGACGGGAAGGTTCAGCGCCGTTTTGTATTCGCGAAGCAGGGCGCGGGCATAGGCCGGGAGAATTGACGGAGGAATGTAATTCCGGCCGGAGACCTCCCGGACGAGAAAGTCGGAGATTTCCGAATCGCTTTTACCAACGCAGACGGCGACGGCTTTCCGGACGGCTTCTTCCAAACCGATCAGGCCGACGAAGCGGCCGCCAACCATTACTTGATTTACGGATGGATTGGACATATGATTCCTCATCAACGGGAGCCGCAAAATCACAGCGGCAGATTCGGCCCAAGATTATAATACAATAAGGATACGTCAAGCAAATATTGACAGGGAGATTCATGAATCCGGCAGAAATCATAGCGAAAGCGATCAGGGAAAGCAGAAACGCATTGACCGAAGCCGAGGCAAAGGTTGTCTTGAAGCACTACCGCGTTCCCGTGGTTGAAGAAAAAATAGTCAATAATATCAATGAATTAAGTGTTTTTGCCCGGGAAATGGGCTATCCGGTCGTTTTAAAGGGCTTGGGCAGCAGGCTTACTCATAAGACCGAAAGAGGCCTGGTCAAGCTCAATCTCAAGACTCCGGAAGATCTTCAGGCGGCCGCCATATATATAAAGGATGCGGCCGGAGATGATTTGGAAGGATTTCTGCTCCAGCCCATGCTGGAGGGAAGAAGGGAATTTGTGGCCGGCCTGTTTTTTGACGCGCAGTTCGGTCCGGTCATCATGTTCGGTTTGGGAGGGGTTTTTACGGAGGCCATCGGAGATGTGATCTTCCGGCTGGCTCCCCTGGACGAAGAAGAGGCCAACCGGATGATTTCGGAGTTGCGGGCCCACAAGCTCCTGGGGGATTTCCGCGGAGAAAAGGCTCCGAATAGGGACGCGCTCATTCGGGTATTGACGGGTCTGTCTGAAATCGCCATGAATATCCCCGAAATCAGGGAAATCGACATCAATCCCCTTCTGGTATCGCCCGACGGCCGGGTAACAGCAGTGGATGCATTGATTGTACTTGGGGAGCGGGGCCTGCGAAATATCACGCATGCACCCGTGGAACCGATGGCCATCGCAAGCCTGTTTTACCCAAAATCCATTGCATTTATCGGAGCTTCCGCGGATCTCAGCAAGTGGGGACAGTTGATGTTTACCAATGTGGTCGCGGGCCGTTATGCCGGAAAGGTATATTTGGTCAATCCCAGAGGCGGGGAGATTGCCGGAAGAAAAGTATTTAAAACCGTTACGGAAATTCCCGACCCGGTCGACCTGGCCGTCATCACCATTCCAGCGGGAAAAGTTCTGCCGGTGATTGATGAAATGCGGGCCAAGGGGATTAAAAACGTATTGCTCATCTCGTCAGGATTCGGGGAAACGGGGGCTGAAGGCAAAGCCCTTGAGGAGGAACTGGTTCAAAAAGCGGGCAAGGCGGGAATTTTGATTCTTGGCCCCAATACGATGGGAATATGTAATCCGCACTGCTCTCTTTACTGCACGGGAACTCACGTTCGGCCAAAGCCGGGAGACACGGTTCTGGTGGCGCAATCCGGCAATCTGGGAACGCAGCTTCTCGCGTTTGCCGAAAAGGAAGGCATCGGCATCCGCGCGTTCAGCGGCTCCGGCAATGAGGCGATGATCACAATTGAGGACTATCTGGATGGCTTCGAAATCGACCCCATGACCAGGACGGTGGTCATGTATATCGAAAGCGTCAAAAACGGCCGAAGATTTTTTGAATCGGCCAGACGGGTAGGAATGAAGAAACCGGTCATTGCACTAAAGGGCGGACGCACGCAGGCGGGGGCGCACGCGGCGGCAAGCCATACCGGGGCCATGGCATCCAACATCAAGGTTTTTGACGCAGCCTGCAAACAGGCGGGCATCATTCAGGCCAGGCAGTCGATGGAACTGCTTGATTTATCAGCGGCTTTTTCATCTCTTCCGTTGCCTCACGGAAACCGGGTTGCCATTTTGACGCTGGGGGGAGGATGGGGCGTTGTCGCCTCGGATTTGTGTGCGGAAAACGGCCTGCTCGTTCCGAAGCTGTCCAAAGAAATTGTAGGAAAAATCAACGGTATGCTGCCGCCGTTCTGGAGCCATGCCAATCCCGTGGATCTGGTGGCGGAAATGAACACCGACATTCACATGGCGATCATTGAAGAGCTGCTGCGGTGGGAAGAATGCGACGCCATTATTCACATGGGCATTATCGGCAGGAAAATAATGATTCAATCGGTTTTGGAATCGACGGTCGCGGTGGATAAGTCCTATGACCCGAAAATGGTGGCCGATAATCTGGAGCTGCTCAAAATTTACGAACAGGGGCTAGTGGAGAAAACCGTCCGGATTATGGGGAAATATCATAAGCCGGTGATCGGCGTCTATCTGCTCACTGATGAAACAACCCGAACGGTCATCGAAATCGAAGGTCAGAAATACAAGGGCATTGTTTTTGCCAGTCCGGAAAGAGCGGTGAAGTCCCTGTCCAGAATGTACCAGTATTCCCGCTGGCAAAAGGTGAATGGATCTGAAGACTAACAACTCAATATGTATTTTCATGTTTTCACCCGGAACAATCCGAATGAAGACGCCCCCAACGCCTCAAGTTACAAAAATCGGGTTGGAAAAAATCCATGGCCGGGTTATTCCGGCCGCCTTCAGGTGTGCTTCGACGCGGTAAACCCCTGTTTTGTCGATTGTTAAATTTAATCGATCGCCGGTTGCCCGGCATTCTTCACAGCCGTTTCTGATGACGCGGATCAGGGCTTTGGCGGGGCAGAAGACGGATAATCGAATGTTTTCGGCCAGAGGAACCTGGTCTCCCATCTGGAAAACCTTCTGGTCATGCTCCAGGGTGAATCGAAAACCTTTTGCCTTGCGGAAATATTCCAGGGAAAAATAGCAGCATCCATGAAGGAGCGCCGCATACACCAGGGCGATGTCCCGTTGATGGTTTCCGGTGAAACCGGTTTTGGTTAAAACATGCGTCCGGATGAACGCGAAGGCCCGGTGAAAAGGGAAGGCGACGAAACGGATACCCAGCAGCTTTTTCACCGTGGCATGGTTGTCCAGCTCCCCGATGCCGACGGTCTTTCTGGTTTGATTCATGGCATCCCATCTCTCCAGCGTCAATTTTCGAGGGCCCTTTAGAACAAAGGCGGGAAAAAGGAAGCTCAGAAGCGAGCTGCCGTATCCGCGAAGGCTTTTCTGCCAGTCCGTCATGAAATCCCAGACGCCGATTCCCGCGAAACCATTAACATTCCAGTTGTTCCAGCTGTACTGTTTCACGTGAAACAATTGGGTCCCCTCGTGATCGGGATGGGCGATGAAACCGAAGCCGCCCTGTCGGTTCACTTCGTCAATGTATTTTTGCGGATCTTTTCCTTCGGGGTCGCCTCCGCATAAAACCGGTTCCTGAATATTAAACGCCAGAAAGTGATTGAACCTCGGGGCGATTTCCTCACCGACCATGACCAGAGTTTTTTTCTGCCAGCCTTCCCAGCCTTCCAGCCGTGCCTTCAGGTGGTCGTGGTCCGTCAGCATGATGAAGTCGAGTTCGCTTTTTTCCGCAGCGGCAAGAATCTGTTCCATCGGCGCGTGGCCGTCAAATGAAAAAGAGGAGTGGATATGGATCACTCCCTCGTAATCATAAAGCTTTTCGCCCATGGGTGCATCTTTTTCGAATAGGGGGCCATTATAAAAAAGGCAGACCCGAAGACCTGCCTTTTCCCGTCAAACACGGTTTTAATCGATGCGGATCGTTACGGAATAACCGGATCGACCCCTTTTGATAAAGAGCGTAACGCTTTTCTTCTGGGCCGCTTTGGTGATCTCGCGGACGTAATCCTTCATGGAAGATATTTTGACCCGGTTCACCTGAACGATGATGTCCCGGGGCTGAATGCCGACTTCATCGGCCGGGCTTCCGGCCTGAACATCCGTGACCATGACGCCGTCTCGCGCTATCCCCAACTGCTTTGCCATTTCCGGGGTAATCTCCTGCGCCGCAATGCCGAAATGTCCAAGTCCGGACCTCTCCATGGCCATCGTCACGTTGTCTTTCCGTTCCGCCACGACAACATGGAACGTCATTTCCTTCCCGTCGCGAATCGCTTTGACGTTCATCTTCTGGCCGACCTTCAACGCGGCGATCATCAGCAGCAACTCGTGGGTATCCTTGACGGGCTTTCCGTTAATTTCTATAATAATATCACCTATTTTAATCCCTGCCCGGTCTGCCGGATCTCCCTTGAAGACATCCGAGACCAGCGCGCCGTTTTTGTTTTTGTGGTTTAAATTCTGGGCGATGTCGTCGGTAATATCCTGAACGGAGATTCCCAGCCAGCCTCGCGTAACCTTTCCCTTGGATTTCAGATCCGTCAGGATGTTTTTGGCCATATTGATGGGAATGGCAAAGCCGATGCCCTGGCCCTGCGCGACAATGGCCGTATTGATGCCGATGACTTTCCCTTCCATGTTGAACAGCGGGCCGCCGCTGTTGCCGGGATTGATGGAGGCGTCCGTCTGAATAAAATTATCATAAGGCCCGGCGCCGATGACCCTTCCCTTGGCGCTGACGATGCCTGCCGTGACCGTCGCGTCCAGTCCGAATGGGTTGCCGATTGCGACCACCCATTCTCCGACTTTCACGACGTCGGAATCTCCGATGTCCGCTACCGGCAGGCTGTTGTCCGGTTTTATTTTAATCAGGGCAATGTCCGTATTGGCGTCCGTGCCGATGACCTTGGCGTCATATTCCTTGCCGTCGGAGATTTTGACGCGGATTTTGTCCGCCTGTTCCACCACGTGATTGTTGGTGAAAATATAACCGTCGTTGCTGATGATGAAACCCGACCCCAGGCTGCGCTGCTTGAAGTCTCTGCGGGGCATGTCGCCGAAAAAGCGGTCAAAGAAATCGTCCCCGAAAGGCGATCCGCCGAAAGGTGTTCCAAAACCGCCCCTTCCCTTGAAGGTTTTGGAGGTGCTGATGTTTACGACGGCCGGCTTCACGCGTTCCACCAGATCGGAAAAGGAAGTCGGCGTCAGGCCGGGTGCGTTCGACAGGGAGGGGACCGCCTGGGCGGCGGGTATTTCGGGAGCCCCGGAGCTGGTAAATGACGATCTCAGAACGCCCACGAGGGATACGATAAAAAAGGCCACCAGAAAGGCCAGCAGGAACATGAAAAATGTTTTTCGATTTGAACTATTCATCTTTTTCCTCCAGAACACTGCGCCCGGTGATGTTTTTCGGTTATGTTGGAACGCATAGTTGTCTCAAATATAACGACAGGCATCCGTTTGTCAACGTAAAACGCATTTATAATGATGGTTTGAAGTCTTTCGTGTCCTGTGTTAGGATTCCGCAACACGGAGCGGACAGAATATGGCTTTTTTTGAAATATTGGGAAATCGGGTTATCCGGATGCTCAGCGGTTTTGCCGGGACCATAGCGTTTTCGTGGAAAGTTTTTCTGCGCATTTTTCAACGCAAAACCTATTCGAGCGCCATGCGCGAAGTCCTAGTCAACCAAATCTACTTCACTTCCGTGCAGATTTTGCCTCTTTTTCTTCTCGTTTCGATTTTCTTCGGCTCGCTGTTTATCGGCATCGTCTTTACCCTGCTCAAAGAACTCGGACTGACCCAGTTTATCGGTCATGTCTTAATGGGCCTGATCGTTACGGAATTGTCGCCTTTTTTGACGGTGCTTCTGATCACTCTGCGGTCGAGCGCCGCGATCAACACGGAGATGGCGGTGATGAAAGTCAACCGGGAAATCAAAACCCTGGAAATTTTCCGGATTGACATCATCAATTACCTGGTGATGCCGCGCATTATCAACGGCATTATATCCATTGTTTTGTTAAGCAGCCTTTTTTCCATTGTCCTTTTGGCCAGCGGCATTCTGTTTTCCCGGGTGATTTTCGGGATGAACATGGATGTCTATTCAAATCTTGTATTAAATTCCACTGATTTTTCTGATATAGTCATTTCGCTTTGCAAGTGCGCCGTTTACGGTTTTTTTATCACGCTGATTCCCATTCGCTTCGGTCTGAGGGCATCGCGTGAACTGACCAGCATTCCCGTGGTGGTGTCTCAGGGCATGGTGAATGTTTTTGGGGCCATACTGATGATAGAGGTGCTGTCATTAATCACAAAATTACTGTAAATTACTTTGACAGCGAGAAGGCGCTCCGGCAATCGCAGGAACACTTTCTGCGGGACCACCCCCTGCAGGCCGCGCCGGTATCCGAAAACGTGCCGCTGATTTCCAATCAGGATGTGTACATGAACATCGCCCTGATCAAGCAGTATCATGAAAACATGCCCAAGCGGCAGGCAAGGCGTCTCGCGCTCACGAGCCTGGAGCGATTCGGCCTCGGGGCCATCGCCCTCAGACGCAATCCCGCGCTGGGCAACGAAGAGCGTTTTTGCGTGATGCTGCTTCGGGCCGCGATGGTTAAAGATGCCATGATTCTGATCGATCAGCCTTTTCAAATGGTCCCTCACTTAAAGGATAGTGGTTTTATTATGAACGCATTGAAAAAAATTGATGATTTGTATGCAAGCTGTCACATATTCGACTACCGCTGGATGCAAGATAAGTACGGGGGGCTATGACGGTAAGCCGAGAATGTAAAGTCGGACTTTTCATTGTCTGCACGGCCGTTCTGCTCGCCGCGGCTCTTTTGTACCTGGCCGCCGGAAAGGGCGTTTTCGAGACCGTGCACACCTTTACCCTGTCGTCGCGCTCCGGCGACGGATTTACCGAAGGCATGCCCGTTGATTTTTCCGGATTCAACATCGGCAAGGTGCAGTCACTGGAGCTTGATGACAAGGGCATTGTTTTAATAAAAATTAAAATCCCCGATCGTCATGTGAAATGGATCCGCTCGGACAGCACCTTTGTTTTGTACCGGCCGCTGATCGGCGCGGCGAGGATTATCGTGACCACATCCGATCTGAACAGTCCGCAACTGGACGCAAACCAGGTTCCGGAAGTGGCCATTGTCAACGACATCAATGACGCCATCGCCAGAATCGAACCTGTTCTGGACCAGGTGACGCAGATTGCCGATCATGTGGAGAGCCTGACGCGCGCCCTGTCCGATCCTCAGGGAAATTTAAATCAGGTGCTGGGCAATGCCGAAAAAATTACTGCGAACCTGGCCTCAAAGAAATCTCTTGTGGAAATGGCCGTTTCCGATGAGGAAAGCGTGAGGGCGCTGAATGATTCTCTCAAGCAGTTGAAGGAGATTACCACCAACGTCAACCGCATCCTCGCGAAAGTGGATAAAATGGCGGACAAGACAGACCGCGAAATCTACGGCAGCGAAGGCGCGTTGCCGCAGGTCAACGTCATTCTCAAAGACGTGATCGGAAAACTGCAAAAGCTGGAAAAAACCATTGATAATATTAACAAAATCAGCACGGACACGTCTGAAGGCATGAAAGATTTTCACCTTCTTCGCTCCGATATCGATGATGTTGTGACTTCGCTGGATAATGTTGTCAAAAAACTGGACGCCTTCGTCGGGTCAAAAAAAGATCCGGAGTTTAAGGTCCCATGAAAAGGATTTTTCTTTTAATGGCTGCGCTGCTGATTTGCGCCTGCGGAGGCGCCGGGCAGGTTCCTGTCTGGAAGGAAAAGGCATACAGCCAGTTGGATGAATACAAAACCAGCTTTCTGACCGGCCGGGAACTGTCCACGGAACCTCATTTTGAGAAAGCCAGAGGAGAGATCGCCGCCGGCAACGACATCGGCCTTTTAAGCGTTGCCTATCTGACCAAGTACGCGCTCCACACCGCGTCGCTGGAGCCTTTTGACGCAAGCGAGTTTGCGAAGCTCTACCGGCTTGAGCCCCGCCCCGCCGATATGGCCTACTGTCATTTTTTAAAGGGCAATTTCAGCGCCGTTGATCCTAAGGCGCTTCCGGCGAAGTATGCCGGTGTTCTGAAAGCCGCTGTCGCCAGGGATGCAGCGGCGGCCGGCCGCGAGATTGCCGCCATCGACGATCCTCTGTCCCGGCTGCTTGCCTGCGGAGTCTGGGTAAGGTATTTGCCGGCCGATGAAACCATTTTGCAAATCGGCATTGACGCCGCGTCGGCCAACGGCTGGCGCAGGCCGCTCTGGGCCTATCTGGAGAAGCTGCAGGATTATTACCAGGAAAAGGGAGATCCGGCAAAAGCAAACAGCGTCGCGGAAAGGCTGAAGCTTTTGAAAAAGTGACGGCGCCGCTGTGCATTTGTGAAAAAAAGGGCATATTCCCCGTTTCAAACCGGCCGGGAGTATGCCCTTTTTATGTTTTATGACTTTGCCGGTTCCGGCGCGGAAATACCCAGGCTTTCCATGGCCTTTACGGCTTTTTCTTTCACCGCCGTGGCTGTGGCGATGGCTTCCGCGATATTTCCGGATTTAAAGCTTTCCTGCGCTTTTGCCAGATCCGCCTTGACGGCCTCCAGTCCTGATTTCGCATCCGCCAGCGTTTCGGTTGTAATATTTTTCGGAAGCTTTTTGAGCTTGGAAAGGTCGTCCACCTTGCCCTGGATGGCTTCAACCATCTGAGGCATCCCCTCTGTCAGCTCCGTCCACTTTTTGGACAATTCGTCCTTTTTGGCCTTTGCCGCAGCGAGAACATCCTTGGCCTTGCCGACAAGACCCTGCGCTTCGGTCAGGGCTGCTTTGTATTCACCCTTGGCGAGTTTGTCCCTGGCGGACGCCATGGCTTCTTCCAGCGCCGCCACCTGTTCCGGAACAAGCTTTGCCGCCTCGGCCTTGGTGGTTTCGACCGCCTGCTCCGCCGCTTTCATGGCCAGTTCCGCCGGTCCCTTTTCGTCGGCGCATCCCATGACCATGACCAGAATAAACAGTGCCGCCAAAACTTGTACTGTGATTCTTTTCATATCCCCTCCTCCTGAAAGTTGTTTTTGGACGATCAATAATGATCGGATCCAAAGGTTTCGCATGCCCTGAGGTCGCCCTTTTCCAGACCCCGCCTGAACCAGCCAGCGCGCTGCGCAGAACTGCCATGCGTGAATCCGTCGGGCACCACATATCCTCTTGTTGCTTTCTGAATGCGGTCGTCTCCCACCGCGGCGGCGGCATTCAGGCCCTCCTCAATGTCCCCCGCTTCCAGAAGGCCGCGGCTTTTGTCCGCCTGGTGAGCCCACACTCCCGCCAGGCAGTCCGCCTGCAGCTCCAGCATGACTGACAGCCGGTTTCTGTCGGTGCTGTTCGATCTTTCCTGAAGCCGGGAAACTTTTTGCGTGATGCCGAGCAGCGTCTGAACATGATGGCCGATTTCGTGGGCAATCACGTATGCCTGGGCGAAGTCGCCGGACGCGCCGAACCGGGAATGAAGATCTTCGAAAAAAGCAAGGTCCAGATAGACTTTCCGGTCCGCCGGACAATAAAACGGCCCCACGGCCGCGTCGGCCATGCCGCAGGCGGAATCGACCGCTTCGGAAAATAGAACCAGCGTGGGCTTTTCGTATGTCCGTCCCGCCTGTTGAAATACGTTTTGCCAGACGTCTTCCGTATCCGCCAGAACTACGGCGGCAAAATCGCGCATCTCGTCGTGTACGGCAGGTGGTCTGCCTGGCTCGGTGGCAACGTGCGAAGATGGCGCACGCTGTTCCACAACCTGCAGGAGTGCCGTCGGATCAACGCCCAGCAGCATGCCGATGACGACAACCGCCACCAGGCCCAGACCGGAGAGACCGCCTGCTTTCACGCCTCGGGAAATGGACATTCCCCGACGGTCTTCGACATGGTCGCTTTGCCGTTCACCCTTCCACCGCATGATCAGATCCTTCTAAATGGTGACATTTTTCGCCCGTGATGGTTGCGTTTGGAGTATAGAAACAGTGTTTTTTTCTGTCAAGCACATTTAACAGAATATTTACGGATTGATCCGGCCGGCAAAGCCAAGCCGGTGTGTTTTCTCATCCTTCTTTCCTTGTGCCCGGGCCGCTCTCTCCCAGGCTCATTTTCAAGCCGGCCCTCGCGCCGCATGCGTCAGCTCCCGTTTTTTAATCATGATCAGGACGGCGGAGACGGCGCCTTCGGTCATGCCGGGGATGCGCCCCATTTGGCCGATGGTCGCGGGCGCGATTCGGGTGAGCTTGGCTTGCAGTTCGTTGGACAGGCCGGGCACGGACGTATAGTCGAAATCCGCCGGGATTTTTATCTTTTCCTGTTCTTTCAGTTTTTTTGTCGCTTCGAACTGACGCCTGATATAGCCTTCGTACTTGATTTCGATCTCAATCTGCTTTTTCACAAAACGGTCGTCCTGCGGCTCCCAGCCGGGGAAACCGTTTAAATCGTCATAGGCAATTTCATGCCTTTTCAACAGACTATACAGAGTGGTGGCCTGCGTAATCGGCGGTGAAAGCAGAGAGGCCAGCTTTTCATTGATGTCGGGCGACGGTTTGACGGACGAGGATTTAAGCTTCCGGATTCCCTCTTCAATCCGCTTCTTTTGATTCTGAAGATCCAGATAATGAGCGCGGTCCACCAGTCCCAGCTCGCAGCCCCGGCCCATCAGCCGAAGCACGGCGTTGTCTTCCCGAAGAATCAGCCGGTACTCGGCCCTCGAGGTGAACATGCGGTAGGGTTCATCCACGCCGCGCGTGACCAGGTCGTCGATCATCACGGCCATGTAGGCCTCGGAGCGGTCCAGGACAAAAGGCGGCGCGCCCGTGAGTGCCAGCACGGCGTTGATCCCGGCCCAGATGCCCTGCGCCGCCGCCTCCTCATAGCCGGACGTTCCGTTGATCTGGCCCGCCAGGTACAGGCCGGAGATGAGTTTGGTCTCCAGCGTCACTCGAAGCTGTGTCGGCTGGACAAAATCGTATTCAATGGCGTAGGCGGGCCGCATGATTTCGGCCTGGTCCAGGCCGCGTACGCTGCGGACAATCTCATACTGCAACTCCAGCGGCAGGGAATTGCCCAGTCCCTTGGCATAAACTTCCTGCGTGTCGAGTCCCTCGTGCTCCAGCACAACGGGGTGGCTGGTCCTTTCGCCGAAGCGCATTACCTTGTCTTCAAGCGACGGACAATAGCGCGCGCCGACGCCTTTGATGGCGCCGGAATAAAGAGGGGACTGACCAATATTGTCGCGGATGATGCGATGCGTTTGTTCGCACGTTGCGGCAAAATATGAAGGCAGGCGCTCCGTCCGCAGAGAGGAGGTCGTAAAGGAAAATGGTGCGGGGTCAGGGTCGCTGTCCTGGCGCTCCAGGACGGAAAAATCAATCGTTGAGGCTTTCAGACGCGGCGGCGTTCCGGTTTTCATACGGCCCATGTCAAACCCGAGCGACGCAAGCTGGTTGGCAAGCCCCACCGAAGCCAGCTCTCCCGCCCTGCCGGATTGCGTCTGCGACCGCCCGATATGGACCAGGCCGTTTAAAAAAGTGCCGGTGGTGACGATGACTTTTCTAGCGCCGTAAAAATGGCCGCTGGCGTCCAGAACGCCTGCAACTTTGCCGTCCTCAACGACCAGGGATTCCACCATGGCCTGGCGGATGTGCAGGTTGGCCTGATTTTCCACCGTCGCTTTCATGGTCAGACGGTAAAGCTGCTTGTCGCACTGCATGCGGGTGGATTGAACGGCCGGGCCCTTGGAGGCGTTGAGCAGTCGGAAATGCACGGCGGTCTTGTCCGTGATCCGACCCATCTCTCCGCCCAACGCGTCGACTTCCTTGACGAGCTGGCTTTTGGCGAGTCCGCCGATCGCCGGATTGCACGACATGAGCGCGATGGAATCGAGGTTGATGTTGAACAAAAGTGTCCTGGCGCCCATGCGCGCCGCGGCCAGCGCCGCCTCGCAGCCTGCATGACCGCCGCCGATTACCACGATGTCATAGGAATCCGTCAAAACAGTCATCCCTTCCATCCGGCGCTTGCCATTGCGGGGGATGAGTAGTAAAAGCACTTCACAGGCTTGATTCGTCCCGGTGCCACTCCCCGCGGATGTTCAGCCGGATGCTGAGGGGATTTTTACGGCAAGGGTCATAAAAACACAACATAAAAAAGAGGCGCGCGTGGGCAAACCGGATTTCTGGAAAAACACCAAACGCTATTACGATCTGAAAAGCTACTGGCGCAACCGTTTCGGCTGCACGGTCCATAAGCTGCAGATCGACGCGGGCTTTACCTGTCCCAATCGCGACGGGCGCGTGGCCACCGGCGGATGCATCTACTGCGACGGGCGGGGATCGAAGCTGCGTCAGAGCGGGCTACTGCCCTCCGTGGCCGACCAGATTGCTTCCGGCAAAAAATATTACAAGCCGTCCGCGTCAAAATTTGTCGCGTATTTCCAGACCTTCACCAACACTTACGCTCGGGTGGAAAAGCTCAAGGCGCTCTACGACGAGGCGCTGGCCCAGGAAGATGTCATTGGCCTGTCCATCGGCACGAGGCCTGATTGTCTGCCCCCGGAGGTCATTGATCTTCTGGTCGGCTATGCGAAACAGCATCACGTCTGGGTGGAACTGGGTCTTCAGTCTGCTGCCGACCGGACGCTCGATTTCATTAACCGGGGACACAACTTCGGGCAGTTTGTCAAAGCCGTCGAAGCGCTCGAAGGCAGAGGATTGAACATCTGCGTCCATATCATTATCGGCCTGCCCGGAGAAAGCGACGAAGACGTGCGGGATACCGCCCGAACCGTGGCGGCACTGGGGATCAA
This sequence comes from Smithellaceae bacterium, assembly GCA_028693285.1. Lineage (GTDB taxonomy): Bacteria > Desulfobacterota > Syntrophia > Syntrophales > Smithellaceae > UBA8904. Next base: position 1,120 of record JAQUVQ010000040.1, on the reverse strand, counting down.
CGGCATCAAAATTCATTCTCTTCTGGCGCTTGACGGCACAAAGATGGGAGAAATGTACAAACAGGGAGCCATCCCCATGATATCCAAGGAAAAATATGCGTCCCTCGTCGCGGATGTTCTGGAGCTTTTGCCGCCGGAAATGGTCATCCAGCGCCTCACCGCCGACGGCTACCGGGATATTCTTCTGGCGCCTGCCTGGGCGCAAAACAAGCTGGATGTGCTCAATGCCATTAATAAAGAGCTGGAGAGAAGAAACAGCCATCAGGGTATGCGCTTCAGATAAAAACGTAAGAACTCTGCTATCCACGCCGGTCTTTTTCTTCGCGTCCATTTGGCGAACCGCAATTTCTCTCCGATATAGAATTCCCTGTATGCCCTGACCGGATCTCCGGGAACTTTGTAATGCTCAGGCATTGCCTGCGCGAATTCCGTCAACCCCAAGGATTCAAATTTCATCGTCTTCACCTGATCCAATGCATGAATCGAAGCATGCTGTTCGGATTTCCGGTATCGGTATTTGTATTCACGGTTCAGCGCTCTTGCCAGGCTGGTCAGCCATTGAAGGTTGTCGTAGGATTGGCCGGCCCAGATTACACAGGGGTGTTTGGTGTGCGTAGATTTGTATGGCGTTGCGAAGCCTTTCTGGTTGAGGACGGTGCAGACAATCTGCGTGCTCTCCAGAATCATCTTAACCACGTGTTGATCGCAATGGTAACGCGCACACCTTTCAGTATTGAGGTCAAGAATGAATATGTTCATTTTTTATAAGCGCCTTATTGCCCGGTTCACGGGTTTCCAAGGCCAAATTTGGCGAACAAGTCTGCACGCCAGTGTGGCCCTGGTCATCAGGTGCGTCTGCCGTTTAGGTTCGCTGGGCGAGCGACAGTTCGAACCGCTGCTCGGTGACATCCTTCCCCCACTGCGTGCCGCGGTGCTGTTCGACAAGAGTAAAACCCGCCTGTTCGTAAAGATGCCGCGCCGCGTGCAGGCCCTCAAAGGTCCAGAGGTAAACCCGAGGATATCCGCGGCTGCGACAGAAGTCCACGGCAGCATGCAGGAGTCTTGTGCCTATTCCCCTTCCACCGAGTTCGTCCGACACGATGAACCAGCGGAGATGCGC
>JAQUVQ010000077.1 GCA_028693285.1 Smithellaceae bacterium | reverse complement strand
TGGAGTTTATGCCTTTCTTTAGCTTTATCGGTTACAAACCTTATAACACTGATACGGAAAAACTCATACGTGACAGGTTTACCGGCCAGATTTGTTCGCATGCAAACCTACTGAAATATATCTCGGAGTATCCTATTGAATTAGCATATTGCCTGTCCCTCATCCATTGCGGCAACCGCTATTCCATTACGCCCCGCTGGGTTTTAAAAAACTATCCCGCAGTGGAACACATTATGGGTGTCCTGCGTAACAAACCCTGTTTGACCGGTTGTGGTTACTGTAATGAGGCATTGAACATCCACAAAGGGTTAAAACGGTTTTTCGGGTTTCAATCTTACCGAACTTATGCAGGCGAACCATTGCAGGAAAGCGCCGTTCAAGCCGCCGTCGATAATAAATCCCTGCTTGCCGTATTTCCAACCGGCGGAGGGAAATCCATGACTTTTCAGATTCCGGCACTGATGAGTGCCGAGAACACAAAAGGGCTAACGGTTGTCATTTCCCCACTTCAATCATTGATGAAAGATCAGGTCGATAACTTGGAAAAAGTCGGGATTTCAGAAGCCGTTACCATCAACGGTATGCTCGACCCCATTGAAAGGGCTAAATCCTTCGAGCGGGTTGAAGATGGATCCGCATCCATCCTTTATATTTCTCCTGAGTCGTTGAGATCCATTACCATTGAGCGGTTGCTTTTAGGAAGAAAGATTATCCGATTTGTCATTGACGAGGCGCATTGCTTTTCCTCATGGGGACAGGATTTCAGAGTGGATTATCTTTACATTGGTGATTTCATCAAATCCATTCAGAAAAAGAAAATCCTTGAAGACGGGATTCCCGTTTCGTGCTTTACGGCCACGGCCAAACCAAAGGTCATAGAAGATATTGTTGATTATTTCCGTGAGAAATTGTCACTCAACTTGGAAGTTCTTCGATCAAAAGCGTCGCGAACCAATCTTCATTACAAGGTTTTTGAAAAAGACAGCGATGAAGAAAAATATAATACGCTCAGAGCGCTAATCGAAGAAAAGAAATGTCCGACGATCGTCTATGTCTCCAGAACGCGAAGAGCCTATCAGCTGGCCGAAAGATTAACTCAAGATGGTCTGATGGCAAAGCCTTATCATGGCAAAATGAACATACAGGAAAAAGCCCTTAATCAAGACGCTTTCATTGCGGGTGCAGTAGATATCATGGTGGCTACTTCGGCATTTGGAATGGGTGTTGACAAAAAAGACGTCGGGATGGTCATTCACTACGATATAGCCGATTCTCTGGAAAACTATATTCAGGAAGCAGGGCGGGCCGGACGCGATGATAATATCTCGGCGGAATGTCTGGTATTGTTTAATGATGAAGACCTGAGTAAGCACTTCATCTTGCTAAACCAAACCAAATTAAGCATCAAAGAAATCCGGCAGGTTTGGAAGGCCGTTAAAAGCATAACTCAGCTCCGTTCCTCCGTTTCTAATTCGGCGTTGGAGATCGCGCGCAAAGCCGGTTGGCCTGACAATATAACTGAAATAGAAACCCGGGTTAAAACAGCCATCGCCGCTCTGGAAGAGTCGGGCTATCTAAAGCGCGGGCAAAACATGCCGCGCATTTTCGCTAACAGTATTTTGGTGAAAACAGCACAGGAGGCCATTGATAAAATTAGCGCGTCGGACAGGTTTGCCGAAAATCAAAAAATGAACGCTATCCGGATTATCAAAAAGCTGTTTTCAAGTAAAAGCCAAAGACACTCAAATGATGAGGTTGCAGAATCGCGCATCGATTATATTTCCGATCATTTGGGTATCGTCAAAGAAGAAGTCATTGGCATTGTAAACCTGCTTCGCGAATTAAATATCTTGGCAGACGCCAAAGACCTGACCGCTTTCATCCGAAAAGGAGAACACAAAAATCAGTCCCTGAATATTGTGGAGACCTACGGGCGGATCGAACGCTTTCTTTTACCGTTTCTTGAAGAAGAAGAAAAAACATACCACCTCAAGGAACTCAACGAAATGGTCCAGGAAAAAGGCTGTGACGACGTAACGCCCAACAAGATAAAAACCATTTTCAATTTCTGGACAATAAAGAACTGGATTAAAAGCCGTATCTCGGACTATTCCAGAAATTATATCGCTATTCAATTTATTCAACCAAAAGCTAACCTGAAAGATAAATTGGAGAAGCGTTATGATCTTGCTATGTTCATTGTTGAGTTTCTTTTTGAAAAAAGCAAACTTGACCCGGAAAGTGAGGCGGTTGAAAAAGAAGAAGTATTGATCGAATTTTCAGTCCATGAGCTGAAAGATGAGTACGAAAAGAGGCCGGTGCTGTTTAAATTGTCCGTCTCCATAGAAGATATCGAAGACACGCTTTTTTATCTGTCTAGAATCGAAGCGATTAAACTTGAAGGTGGATTTCTGGTTGTTTACAACCGGTTGACTATAAACCGGTTGGAGCAAGACAACAAGAGAAGATACAAGGTTGAGGATTACAAAAAACTTGATCAGTTTTATGAAAACAAGGTTCAGCAAATTCACATTGTCGGCGAATATGCCAGAAAAATGCTTGAGGATTACAAAAGCGCCTTGCAGTTTGTGGAAGATTACTTCCAGCTGAATTACTATTCATTCCTGAACAAGTACTTCAAGGGAAGCCATCTGAATGAGATAAAACAGAATATCACGCCTGCCAAATTCAGACAATTGTTCGGTGATCTGACTCAAACCCAAGGTAACATCATTGCGGATAATCAAACAAAGTTCATTGCAGTTGCAGCCGGGCCGGGCAGCGGAAAAACGAAGGTGCTGGTTCATAAACTGGCTTCCCTGCTGTTGATGGAAGATGTGAAGCACGAGCAGCTTTTGATGCTGACTTTTTCAAGGGCGGCGGCAACCGAATTTAAAAAGAGACTTCTGGCGCTCATTGGCAACGCCGCCCTCTATATTGAAATAAAAACCTTTCACTCCTACTGCTTCGATTTGTTGGGCAAGGTGGGCAGCTTGGAAAAATCTGACGCCATTCTCAAAAAAACCGTTGAAAAAATCAAGAACGGAGAGGTCGAGGCCGGTCGGATTACCAAAACCGTTCTGGTTATAGATGAAGCACAGGACATGGATGCAAATGAGTTTGCCTTGATAGATGCACTGATGGAACAAAACGAAGACATGCGAGTCATTGCCGTTGGCGACGACGACCAGAATATTTTTGAATTCCGTGGCGCCAGCGCGAAATATTTAGATCGGTTTATTCAGGAAAAGCAGGCGGTCAAATACGAGCTGGTAGAAAATTTCAGAAGCAAAAATAATCTGGTTGAATTTACCAATGCCTTTGCAAAAACCATTCGCCATCGCTTAAAAACCAGCCCTGTCGTTGCCAGACAAGGAGATAACGGATTGATAAAACTGGTAAAAGGTCAGGATGATAAACTAATAACGCCACTGGTGGAAGATATGCTTGCAACGGATCTTTCCGGAACTACCTGCATTTTGACTAGAACTAATGAGGAAGCGCTACAGATTGCCGGGTGTCTAAATCATAAGGGCATGCCGGCAAAGCTGGTTCAAACGAATGATGGCTTCAGCTTATTCAATCTTCGGGAGGTGCGGTTTTTCTTAAACCGGTTAAATCTTGCTGATGATATTTTTATTATTGGCGATGACGTTTGGGAACAAGCGAAAAGAGATTTAATTAACACATTTGCAAGAAGCACAAAATTGGATGTATGCGCTAATCTGATAAAAGATTTTGAAGTGACCAATCCAAAGCAGAAATACAAATCGGATCTGGATGTCTTCATCAAAGAATCAAAACTCGAAGATTTTGTCCATGGAAACGGTCAAGTTATTCTTGTTTCAACTATGCATAAAGCTAAAGGAAAAGAATTTGATAATATTTTTATAATGCTTACGAGCTATGGCGGCTCGTCAGATGAAGATAAGCGCTTGTTGTATGTGGGAATGACCAGGGCAAAGCAGCGCTTAAATATATATTTCAATGGCGATCATTTTAAAGGCATTTCCGCAGAGGGATTGGAACGGCAAAGAATTCAACGCGGATATTTGCCACTGTCGGAAATGATCATGAATCTGACCCATAAGGATGTCAATCTCGGATATTTTAAAAATGTCCAAAAACATATGGCAAGCCTGATGTGCGGTGACAGTCTTGTTAAAGCCGAACATGGCTGGGCCAATCCAGATGGGCAATTGGTTTTGAAGTTTTCAAGGCAATTCAATGAAAAATTGCTTGCAATTGAAAAAAGCGGATTTCTCCTTCACGAAGTCAAGATCGGCTTTATCCTCTACTGGAAAGAAGAGGGTGCAAAGGAAGAGGTAAAAATCATTTTGCCGGAATTGTATTTCAACAAGTTATCCCAAAAAGAAAAGGGAGACACAGGGGCATGAAAGTATTGTTAATATAATGGCTTATGTTTATCTTGCAGAACGATCTGGTCCTACCCTCCTTATTACCTACCTGGGTGGAGATGCAGATTACTCTAAGCGTAAGCATCCCGGATGACCACTTAAATTCCCCCACCCCAGCGGTTGGCAGAACGAGGGCATTTTATTTTTTTCTTTTCTAACGCAAGTCTTTTAGAAGTCTCCTTGGGCCGGTAACTTCTTTTGAAACTTAAGAAGACAACCGCATTCAGATAGAGATGATCCAGACGTCGCCTCCTTCGGGAATCGCGCCTTTGGACAGCTTGTTTTATCAGGTTGTCACCGAGACCGTTAAAAAGCATTCACCCGAGGCCGGCGTATTTCCTCTGCTGATGGCCGGGGCGTCCGACGGCCACTACTGGCGTTGCCTGGGCTATCCGGCATACGGATTTACGCCGATGATTCTGGAACGGGCGGACATCGGCCGCGTCCACGGGATCGACGAGCGCATTTCCATCGACAATCTGCTTTTCGGAATCAAGATGACCCGGGATATCCTGAAGAGCCTGTGTGCATAGAAAGCGGCCACATGCATGAATCAGCTCGCCAGGGACTGCAACATTTCCGGCGGCATGAGAAACCAGGTCGCGAGCGATCGGCCAATGATTTGTCCTTCCGCGTTGAACAGGACCGTTCCGGTAAATAACTTCCTTCCATCGCTCCCAACCGGCCATGCAGCGACGACACATGGCTCGTCACACCGCAAGGGCTTTTCGATCCGGCCGATCAATCGTCCCAAAAAACCGGGTTTCGTATCCGTCAATTCCCAGAGAGCATAAGCCCCCGGGCAGTCTAGGGCCGTCCAAATAAATTCCGGCCGGACATAACCCTGCTCGTTGCCATACTCCGATGCCGGTGTCCAGGGAGCGGCAACCATGTTGGTGCCTGAGACGTGGCCGGGGTGTATCTTGAGGCCTTCGCCTTCCGGCACATCCGCACCGCAACAAAAACAGATGGGGTGAATACCGTGTCCAGTCACGTGGGTATAAGGTGTCGGTTTCAGGGCAAGGGACGCCTTCGCGGCTTTGACGGCTTCTTCATAGCTCGGGGCATCCGGTACCGTAAGGTCCATGACGCCCGGCTTTGCCTGAATGATCATTTGATCGCCATCCATCAGATAATAAATACCATCATCGCCGGCGCGGATTTGCAGTTCCCGATCAAGCGGCGTTGGGCGTTTGATCATCACGTCGATAACATCGTCGATATATTGGGCAAAGAGGCTGCAAACATAACCACCGTTCGCTATGTCCGGCGGGCCTTTATATCTGGCCGGGATGGTAACGCTGCATATGGTTTTGAGATTGGATTGATTTTTTCCCCGAAACATTGAATGGTTTTATTCCTTCCATTGATTTGCCATCTTGAAACATCCCTTGCTTATCACATTTTGTTTGTC
>JAQUVQ010000002.1 GCA_028693285.1 Smithellaceae bacterium | reverse complement strand
ACGCGGCGTTGCTGCGTCAGGGTTGCCCCCATTGCGCAATATTCCTCACTGCTGCCTCCCGTAGGAGTCTGGACCGTGTCTCAGTTCCAGTGTGGCTGATCATCCTCTCAGACCAGCTAACCATCGTAGCCTTGGTAGGCCATTACCCCACCAACCAGCTAATGGTACGCGGACTCATCCTTCAGCAAAAGCTTGTAAACAGAGGCCTTCTTTGACTACACAACAGTAGTTGTGCAGTATTATCGGGTATTAGCGCACCTTTCGGCACGTTATTCCCAACTAAAGGGCAGATTATCCACGCATTACTCACCCGTGCGCCACTTTACTCATCCCGCGAACGGGACTTTCTCGTACGACTTGCATGTGTTAGGCACGCCGCCAGCGTTAGTTCTGAGCCAGGATCAAACTCTCCAGTTTAAAATCCTGTAAAGGAAGATAAATCTTCCTTTTGAACTCGCTTGATACTTCAAAAAACTACTAGGACCCACAAATTTCTTTTCCCACTATTCAATTTCCAAAGAGCCTTCTTGAAACGAGCTGTGACATTTAAATCAATTCGATTTCATTGTCAAGCTGAAATTTCAAATTTTGTTCCGTCCGCAAACAGGAATCATCCGACAACAAAGAGTGGCACCATCGGTAAACCTCTTGAAAACTGCTAGGGCCTTCAAGCACATCTCTGACGGACAGAAGTGAGCTTCTACTCTCTATGTTCAAAACTGTCAAGAAGAAATTGCATTATTTCCCGATTATTTTCCAAAATCTGATTAAACTCGTCTTTCCATGTACTTATGGATTGTCCCTCCGGCGGATCCTTTGAGAAAATCCCCCCGCGTGAAAGCGTCGGGGGGGGGCTTTTCAAAGCAGGCATCAGGGAGCGTGCGGCGGCGGCCTTCCTACTGGGGCAACGCCCCGGTAAAGATGTTTTCAAAACATTCGTTGACGGCCGCGGGCTCGCCGGCTGTTACATAATCCAGATAGCCGGTGAGATGTTTCAGCTCGGCACCCAGATAGAATTGACCGGACAGGACTTTGCCCATGTAGAAGGCGGCTTCCGCGTTGTCCTTTGCCAGCGATGCCGCTTTTTCTCCCTTGATGTCGCCAGCGATGGCTTTCAGTTTCGGGATGGCAACCGTCATGGACCACAAATGCATCCAGGCGTGCGCAACCATGCGCATGGCCTGCTGGAGCGGCTGGGCGACGGCCAGAATATCGAGAATCCTTTTCCGGTCTCTCCATTCTGTCAGTTTCGCCACGGTTGCGTCCATCGCGTCAACGGCGTTTTTCATGGCCGCGATATATTTGTCTTCCACAATGCCCCCGGCCTTTTCGCAGCTCAGGGCGATTCTCTTTTTGAAAACCTTGAAATTGAACATGTCCGGATTCATGAGCAGCTTGCGCATCGTCAAATCCATCGACTGAATGCCGTTGGTTCCTTCATAAATCGCCAGAATCTTGCAGTCGCGGGCGAGCTGTTCGATCGGATACTCCGAGCAGTAGCCGTAGCCGCCGAAGACCTGCATGGCCTCGGAAGTGACAAGCCAGGCCAGGTCCGTGTTGCCGGCCTTGCACAGGGGAATCAGGAAATCCAAAAGCCCCTGCGCCTCGCGGCCTTCCGGTGTTCCTTTTTCGACATTCGCCATGTCCGCCGAGTAGGCGGCAAGCAGCGTCAGCATTCTCATGGCTTCCACTTGTGCCTTCATCCAGATGAGCATTCTTTTCACATCGGGATGCCTGATGATCGGCACGGAGGTAAAATCACCCTTTTTGGCCGGGTCCTGCCCCTGGAGACGGTTTTTCGCATACGTCACCGCATGCATGTAGGCGGAGCTGGCCGTGCCCAGACCCTGCTGGGAAACGTCGAGACGCGCTTCGTTCATCATCTGGAACATGATCTTCATGCCCTGACGCTCCTGACCCAGAAGCCAGCCGACGCACTGGTCGTTGTCGCCGAAAGAGAGAGAACAGGTGGCCGACCCCTTGATGCCCATTTTGTGTTCGATGCCGGTGGTCGCGACGTCATTGCGCTTGCCTGACGTGCCATCGGGATTGACGTGAAATTTGGGAACGATGAAAATGGAGATGCCGGGGGTTCCGGGGGGATCGCCGTCGATTCTCGCCAGAACTGGATGAATGATGTTTTCGTACAGATCATTGTCGCCCGCCGTGATGAATATTTTCTGGCCGGTGATTTTGTAAGTGCCGTCGGCCTGCCGGACGGCGCGGGTTTTCAGCGCACCGACATCGGAGCCGGCGGAAGGTTCGGTAAGGCACATGGTTCCGCCCCACTGGCCTGCAACCATTTTCTCTACATAGATTTTCTTGAGTTCCTCGGAACCGTGATGAATGATCAGGTTGCAGGCGCCGACCTTCAGCGTATCATACGAGCTGAAGGCCACGCCGGCCGCGCAGAAATACTCCATCGCAGCGCGATAGACGGTTTCAGGCATGCCCGTGCCGCCGAATTCGGGAGAGTTGCTCAGACCCGAAAATCCCGCCTCCCTGTAGCTTTTCATGGCCGCATGAAAACCTTCGGGAACTTTGACGGTTTTGGCGGCCGGGTCGTATATCGCGCCTGTTTTGTCGGCCTGCGCGTTCGCGGGATAGACCTGTTCGACGGCAATCTGCTCGGCAAGGTCCAGTGTCGCCTCATACGTGTCGCGGTCGAAATCAGCAAACCTCTCATACCGGTTGAGTTTGTCCGCCTCCAGCGCTTCAAACAGGACAAACCTCTGATCTCTGGAATCGAGTAACGGATTTAATGCCATGATTACACTCCTTTTTTGATATTTTTAGCCCGCAGCGCCTGAAATTTCAATGGACGCGAAGACTGTCTTTTTTTGCCGCAATACGATATTTTGTGTGAGGGCTCCCTAGCACACTTGAGAAAAAAAGTCATCATCGATCTCGAATCCGGCGGGCGAGCGTTGCTGGCTGTCCGATGCCGAATGGAATCTTCTTTAAAAAGCCGATTGGATGGAATTGGACCCGCCGCAGATGAACCGGCATCTGCGGAAAAACTCAAAAACGACTTCCGAATGCGGACCAGCGCCCCGTCAATCGGCCAACCGGCGGAAAAGCTGCGTGAACAGGACCACTTTGACCTTGACAAATGAAGGTGACTGTGGTTTAGGCAATGCCCTATTACTTTTAGGGGTTTAACATGAAAAAGACTTTGACGAATAAATCCAATACCAAGAGAAAAAGGACCCATGGATTTCTGGTCCGCATGGCGACCAAAACCGGCAGGCAGGTGCTGAGCCGCAGAAGAGCCAAAGGCAGAAAGAAATTAACCGTTTAATTCCGATATGGAACGCCTCGAAGGGATGTTGGGTTTCTTCCGCAATGAAAGCGCAATCTTTTCGAAGAGCGGAAAGGGTAACCAGCAAGAGCCGTTATCGGACCATTTACGAACAGGGGGTCAGAAGAAGTTCGCGATTCTTTACCATCATAACCTGCGGCAACCCGAAGGGCGCCAAACGCCTGGGAATCACCGTCACGAAGAAAACGGGCAACGCCGTTTTTCGCAATCGAATGAAAAGGCTTCTTCGGGAATTCTTCCGCCGCAACAAGGAATTGTTTCCAGCGGGGCATGACGTCGTCGTCATGGTCAAAAAAAATACACCGCCTTCCAACTATCAGGAAACAGCCAGGGAATTGACCGAACTCTTCTTGCGGAAAGCCGGCAAATAAAGCATGTTCAGGAAAACCTTGGTCAATTTCTTTGTCTTTCTCATTCGTCTGTACCAAGCCTGTATTTCTCCATTCTTTTTTGCGTCCTGCTGCCGATTTACCCCGTCCTGTTCGCAATACGCGATTGACGCGATCCGGCTGCACGGCCCGGCCAAAGGCGTCTGGCTGGGGGCAAGAAGAATTCTGCGATGCCATCCCCTGCATCCCGGCGGATACGATCCCGTCCAGTAAACAAGAAATTGGGAGGTATGTTCATGGACAAAAGGACTATTCTGGCCATCGTCCTGTCGCTGGCCGTTCTTTTGGTTTATCAAATCTTTTTTGTCAAGCCGCCGGTACCGCAAAAAGGCGCATCTTCACAGACGCCCGCCGGACAGATTCAGCAGGATAAGGCCGCCGCTCCGTCACCCGCAGCGGCCCTGACAAAGGCTCCCGCAGCCCCCGCGCCGAAAGCGGCAGCCGGACCGCTAACGCCGCCCCGTGACATCACCGTGGAAACCGATCATTACACGGCCGTTTTCTCCACACGCGGCGCGGCCCTGAAATCACTGAAGCTCAAAGGCTATTATCGGGACTGCCATGAATGCACCGAGGACATCTGGCCGAAAATCAAAGGACTGGTGACAGGCCAAAAAGCCTCCCCGAAGCCCAAAACCCCGGAGTTTGTTGAACTGGTCGATGTTCGCGAAGGCATGCCCTATCCGCTGGCGGTGACCTTCCCCGAATCCGGCGTCGATGTCGCACCGGACGAAGTTTTTGACGCGGCCGGAAACCGCATGGATTTGACCGGCACTCAGCAGAAACAGCAACTGGTTTTTTCCAGATCCCAGGGCGGCGTCAAAATCGAAAAGATCTATTCGTTTGATCCGTCCGGATACACCCTGGGCCTGGACGTCAAGGTTCACAATCTCACCGGAGCGCCCATCACCCAGATTCCGCAGTTGAACTGGTACCAGTATGTCGATCCTCAGAAGATCGACGACAGCTACGGACATGAAGGCCCCATCGTCTCGGTCGGCGGCAGCATCGAGCTGGAGGAAGTCAAAAAGCTCCAGAGCCAGTCCGTACAGGGTCCGAACGTGTTGTGGGGAGCGTTTGAAAGCAAGTATTTCATCGCGTCGTTCATTCCGGAAAACCCGTCTCTGACCAACGCCGTCCTGACGCGCGACGCGGCCAACATGGTCGGCGTCGGCATGAAGGGCCGCAAGGAAATCATTCCCGGCGGTCAGAACAGCGTTTTTTCCTACTCTCTGTACCTCGGCCCCAAACAATACGACCTGCTCAAGAACCTGGGCGTCGGTCTTGAAAACGCCATTGATTTCGGTTGGTTCAAATGGCTGGCCATCCCGGCCCTTTACATCCTCAACTTCCTCTACGGATTCGTCCTCAACTACGGCATTGCCATCATCATCCTGACCACGATCATCAAAATCGTATTCTGGCCGCTGGGCAACATGAGCTACAAGTCCATGAACGAGATGAAAAAGCTCCAGCCGAAAATCGAGGCCCTGAAGCAAAAATACAAAAACGATCAGACCAAAATCGGCCAGGAAACGATGGCGCTTTACCGGGAGCACAAGGTCAATCCCTTTTCCGGATGCCTGCCCATCCTGATCCAGATCCCCGTGTTCTTCGGACTGTACAAGGCGCTGATGTATTCCATCGAGCTGCGCCATTCGCCCTTCTTCTTCTGGATTCAGGATTTGTCGGCAAAGGACCCCTACTACATCACCCCGATCATCATGGGCGCCACGCAGTTCATCACTCAGAAAATGACGCCCGCCATGGGCGATCCGACGCAGCAGAAAATCATGCTGTTCATGCCGGTGATCTTTACCTTCTTCTTTTTGAATTTCCCGTCGGGACTGGTGATCTACTGGCTGTGGAACAATATTTTGCAAATCGGACAGCAATACTACATCAATAAAAAGCTGGCGACCGGATAGGATCGACGGAGTTCAAAATGAGCGCAAAGATACTGGACATAGAAGAAAAAAACATTGACGCAGCCATCGAACGGGCCTGCCGGGAATTCGGCGTCGGGCGCGAAAAACTGAACATCGAAATCATTTCCGAAGGGTCCAACGGCTTTCTGGGAATCGGCGCGAAGAAGGCCAAAATCCGCGCCTCGATCTTTTCCTTCGATATGGACTTCTCCACGGAGGACTCCGCCCGGCAGAAGGAACGGCCCCAAGCAAAATCCGACGGCAAACCGGAAGAAAAAACCGACCGCCCTGCGGAAAGAAAACCGGAATCGAGGCAAGAACACCGGCAGGAAAAACGGCACGAAGCCCAACCGGAGCGCCGGGCCGCGAGGTCCGCACCCGCGGAGTCCAGGGCATCCGCTCCCCGTCCGGCCCGGGTGAAACCGGCCCAGCCGCCCGCGGCGCCCGAACAATCCCCCCCGCCCGCCGTGCCGCGGGTTGAAGCGGTTCCCGCCACAACGCCGGCGGCGCTTAAGGCCAGAGACCTCCTGGCCGGAATCCTCGGCAGAATGACGTTTGAATGCCAGGTGACCGCCGCCGAAACGGATGAAACGATCATCCTCAGCATCGAGGGGGATGACGGAGGGCTTCTGATCGGCCGCCGGGGGCAGAATCTGGACGCGCTGCAGTACCTCCTGAACAAGTCCGTCCATAAATCGGAAGCACAGCGCAAAATGATCGTGGTCGATTCCGAAGAGTACCGCAAAAGAAGAGAGGAATCCCTGCTGGCGATGGCCGAGCGGATTCGGGAGAAGGTGAAAAAAACCCAGAAGCCTCTCTCGCTGTCGCACATGAACGCTCACGACCGGCGGATCATTCATCTGGCGCTGCAGGAAGACGAAGAGCTCATCACCAAAAGCCGCGGCGAAGGCGAGTACCGGAAGGTCATCGTTCTGCCGGCCAAAAAAGGAAACAGCCTCCGCCCGGGTAAAAACAGAAGCCGGAAAGAGCCGGCCGGCGATAGCTTTTAATGAATGGTGGATGGTGGATGGTGAATAGTGAATGGTGACAAAGACAGAAACGATCGCAGCCATTGCCACGCCTTCGGGCACGGCAGGCGTGGGCCTCATCCGGGTCAGCGGCCCTCTGGCCCCTGAACTGGCGCAGCGGCTTTTCCGTCCCGCCCATTCCAACTGCACCTGGCAAAGCCACCATTGCTATCACGGAGACATCATCGCGGCTGACGGCAAAACGGTTCTGGACGAAGTGCTGGCCACGCTGATGCGAAAACCGCGTTCTTTCACCGGCGAAGACGTTCTGGAAATTTCCTGCCACGGAAACCCTTTGATTCTGCAAAACATTATGGAACAGTTTCTGGCGCTGGGCTGCCGCCCGGCCCGCCCCGGTGAATTTTCCGAACGCGCCTATCTGAACGGCCGAATGGATTTGTCGCAGGCGGAAGCGCTGGCGGCCATGATTTGCGCGCAGTCGGCAAAGGCGCTGCAGCTTGAGCTGTCGCAGCTAAAAGGATCGCTGGGGAACTCAATTGACGAACTGCGCTCACTCTTGATCGACGGTCTCGCCAATCTGGAAGCCGCAATCGATTTTACCGAGGATGTTTCCGACAAAGAAATCCCCGCCGTCCCCGGGCAAATTCTCCAGGCCGCCGCCGGCGTGGAGCTGCTCCTGTCCACCTACCGACAGGCCCGGCTCATCACGCAGGGCATCCGCGTGGTCATCGTCGGCAAGCCCAACACGGGCAAGTCCAGCCTGCTCAACCGGCTGGCCGGCAAAAAAAAAGCCATCGTCACGGACATTCCCGGCACCACGCGGGACCTGATTACGGAAACGATCACTCTGGACGGCATCAGCATCCACCTGACCGACACCGCCGGCATCCGTCCGCCCAGAGACGACATTGAAAAAGAAGGCATAAGCCTGGTTCGGCAGCAGATGGAGCAGGCCGATATTCTCCTGCTGCTCTTTGACGGCAGCCAACCGCTGACGGACGAAGATTACCGGATCCTGGAGCAAAGCAAAAAACGCGACTGCCAAATCCTGACGGTTGTCAACAAGCGCGACCTCGCGCCCGCCTGGGACAACCGGCTTCCCGGTCACCCGCTTCACGGCAGGCGCCTGCTCGATCTTTCGGCAAAATTCGGCGACGGCGTGGAGGATCTGAAAAAAGCCCTGAGCGATTTGGCCGGCGGCACGGATGCCCCCGCGGAAGGCGGCATGATTTCCCGGCTGCGCCACAAACTGGCGCTGGAAAAGGCCCTTGCCTGCCTCAAGGCGGCCCAAAACTGCCTCGCAACGGGCCAGTCTTCGGAATTTGCCGCCTTTGAGCTTTCCGAGGCCCTGAACGCGCTGGATGAAATCACCGGCAAAAAAATATCGGAGGATGTTCTTTCCCGGATTTTCTCCGGTTTCTGCATCGGCAAATAAATTGAAAAGCAGTCCTCTTTATGCTAGTTTTGTGCGCGATTCAAAGATTTTCGCGGCGCCGTTTTGCCGAACCTATAAATTATTTTCCAGAGGTGCGTCATGAAAACATCACCTTTCCTCTTTTGCGTGCTTTGCCTGCTCTGTTTTTCCGTCCCTGACGCGCCGGCCCAGTCCAAATGCGTTCACGCGGACGGCGAAGCGCTGATCCTCAACAACGACCGGCCCTCGGCAAAAATGGAAGCCGTGGCCCGCGCCAAGTGGACGGCCATCGAAGACGTCGCCGGAACGGAAGTAAAGGCCGGCAGCCTCGTGCAAAACTTCACCCTCGTTGAAGACGTGATGAAAACCAAGGCGGGCGGCGTGGTGAGAAGCTATCAGGTGATTGATGAATCCGTAAAGGATGACGTTCTGAACGTGAAAATCAACGCCTGCGTCGAGCCGTCCCAGGCCCGGAACGCCGTTTCGCAGCTGGGTCTGAACAACTCCATCGCGCTTTTCATTCCCGCGCGGAAACCGGGGCGGCGCGGAGATGAATTTGAAGAAAAGAACATTCTTTCCGAAACGCTCATCGGCAAACTGACCGAGCAGGGCTTCAACGTGGTGGACGTCGCGCCCACGCACGCGGTGAACGCCAGAGACGTCGAAAGCGCCGTTCGCACCGGCCGAACCCTGTCCATGCGAAGCCTGACGTACAAGTTCCTGTCGAATCTGATCATCATCGGGAAGGTGGACTACACCATTTCCACCAAAAAAGGCGAAGACATCGGCTACGGCCTCTCCATGCCCTTCAACCACGTCACCGTCCGTCTCAATTACCGGATTCTTTCCAAAAACAACAACACCGGCAACATGGAAATTCTTTCCACGGGCGTGGAACAGGCCAGGGGGCTCGCCAACAGCGTCGAGGACGCGGCGGCCCAGGCCATGCAGGAACTGGCGGAAACCCTGACCCCCTCCCTGCTAGACAAGGTCGGGCAATACATTCAGGGCAACACCAAAAAGATTGCCGTGCAGGTGGCGGGCGTGGAGGATCTGGACGCGGTCCTGAAAGTCAAGGGCATCCTTCAGAACATCGTCTGGGTCGCGGGGGTGGAAGAAAAGGAAATGGGGTCGTTTGTGGTCAGCTATCCGGAAAACACCCTGTATCTGGCCAACAGCATCCAGCAGAAGGGAAGCTTTAAAATCGTCAATTTCTCGCCCTACTCCCTGACGCTGGAGTATTTGAAGCAATAAAAGGAGGCGGCGATGTTCAATTCGCGCGGAAGGTACGGTAATTATCCTGTTCTGGTTTCGGCAATTTTGCTGGTCACCCTCCTGATGCTGTGCGGCTGCGCCACGAAAATTCGCGTCAACATGCTGCAGCCCGCGCAGTATCATGAAGCATCGCTGACCAAAGCTGTCGCCGTTTTGCCCTTCACCGGCCCCGGCGGACCGGAATTCGCCGCGGAAATCGAAGGCGTGCTCGCGGGAATCGGCATCGACGATAAACCGTATTTCACGCTGGTGGACCGCGCCTCCGTCGACAAAATCGTCAGCGAAATGAAATTTTCACACAGCGGCCTGGTGGATCCGAAAACAGCCGTAAAGCTGGGCAAAATGATCGGCGCCCAGGGAATCTACACGGGCGTCGTCACGCAGAACAATCATGACGACAGCTTCTACTACGAAAAACGGTCAACCTGCGTCCATTATGAGAAACGAAGGGATGAAAAGGGGCGAATCTATCAGGGCGCCTGCCTTCAATGGCGCAACTACAACGTCCGCTGCATGAAACGCGTCGCCAACTTCGCCGTTTCGCCGAAGCTGGTCGATGTGGCCACCGGCAGAATCGTATACTCCCGCAATCTGTCCGCCGTGACCGCTTCCAACGGCTGCGAAGACACGCGGCCGGTTCAAAGCGAATCCGTCCTTTTGGAACAGGCCAAAGCCTCCGTCAAAAATCAGTTCCGGCGCGATATTGCTCCTTTCTATGTCACCCGGGAAATCCGCCTGATCGATTCCACGGACGGCATCGAATCAAATGAGGCAAAAGACCTTCTCAAGCGCGGCTTGGAATACGCGGATAAGGGCCGCATGGACAGCGCCTGCGAACTCTGGGGACAGGCGCGAAACCTTACCCCAGGCTCTTACGCGCTTTTGTATAACCTGGGCGTCTGCGCGGAAAGCCGCGGGGATCTGGATACCGCGCTGACTCTTTACCGGCAATCCGACAGGGCGCTGGGGAAACCGGACGACGACATCACCCTTGCGCTTTCCCGCGTCGGCGAAGCCATCAAGAACCGCGGCAAACTCCAAGAAGCGCTGGGCGTCAAATAACGGACTATTTCCCAACGCCGAACATGTAGGGTCTTTTCATGTTGAACAGCCTGGGCCTGCCGTCCACCATCCGGAAAATAAACGCAGCCGAACCGTTTTTATTGATCCGCTTTGTGGTTTTGACGTCCGTGTAACTTCTCGTGAAGCTAACCGCGACGGATATGTTCTCGTTGCGGGAATCGGTTGTCACGTTGTTCAATGTGTAGCGGATGTCCATATCGAGAAATTTGCTGAAATCCCTTCTGATGCGCCTCTCCAGAAGCGAATCATCCCCCATATAATTCTCGGCGACAAAAGACATGAATTGCCTGGCATTCTTCCCGGTGTAGGCCTCAACCATGCCGTCGAGCGTTTCCCGCACAGCCTTTTGCGTCTCCAGAAAAGACGTCTTTCCGGACGCTTTCTTGCCGACGGACAAGTTTTTTGACGTTTCCTGCGCCATGGCGTCCGCTCCGGAAACCGTCATAACCAGCAACAAGACAACCGGCAAAATCCTCTTGAAAATATTCATACACGACTCCTTTATTCCGTATTGATCATTACTGTACATACCAGAATCTTCCGCCCAGCGTTCTCGAAATCTTTGCTTTTCCTGATTTTTCAATGGTCACTTCTTCGTTGATGCTTGATTTTTCCTCATGCCTCAGATTGCGTTTGTACATCCTGCTGGTAATGGTGACATCATAAGAAACCAGATAGCGCAAACGGCCGTTTCCGGATTCAACAAGAATCATCGACAGGTTCTGAATATTGTATTTGACTTCATCAAACATTTTAAAAGTCCTGCGGAGGTTCATCTGCAGGTCGGACAGCGTTGCGCCGTCGTTCGCCTGCCACTGATCGCTGATCATGCTCAATACCTGAGAATCGTTGCGCTCCTCATAGGCCTGCTTGAATCGATTATAAAAAGCCTGTATTTCTTCCTTATCTCTGCCGGCAGACACAGCCGGCGACGGCGCAACTTCCGCGGTTTTCGGGCTCTCCTTTTTAGCCTGTTCCTGCTGCCCGTTCTTTTCCGCCGCTTTCGCCCGTTCCGCAATCGTGTATTCCTGACCTTTTCGGATCGCCACGGAAAGCTGCTTCCTTAAATCCAGATAAGCAAGACCCAGGGGAAAGTTAAGTTTAGACTCGTCCACAAAGATCAGGCGGCCTTCCCAGGGAAGCGGCACATAAGATATCTTCATGCTCTTGGCGTTTTTTTCACGGGCTTTATCCTCCGCCTCGTTGGAGCGCTCCAGCGTCACGGGCAAAACCGTGCTGACCTCTTTGAGCACCTCCCCATAGGCAACAGCGCCCATATCCGGCTTCAGGCTCGCCAAAAGGTCATTGGCCCTGCTGATCTGACTCTTGTAAATGGCTATATTTCCGGCGATTGTGTTAAAGCCAATAATGAAATTATCTTCCTCGGCCAGACGAATCTTACCCAGGAGAAGGTCTGCGTCAAAAGCGGCCAGGCTGGAAGGCATATACTTCTGCACAAAGTCATAGATCTTGAGCTGCTTCGCCTCCGCGGCGTATAAGGCCGCTTCACCCTTGGTCAGGTAGTGAGGATAAGGACTGGACAACAGGTGCAATCCCGGGCTGTAACTGAAATAGGGAATTCCCTCCTTCTGCTTTTGGGCAACCCATTTACTGAACTCGGCGGTGATCGAGGAAAGCCAGGCGGCATCGGTGGAAATGTTGTGAAATTCCGTTCCCGCCAGAGTCCGGTATTCCCCCAGTTTCGTCTTCGCGGAATAGACAAGCGCCGGAACACGATTAGCCGCCCTGTCGTAGCGATCAAAATCATCCCGGCTGAAGGTCTTGTCTACCCACATCGTAATCATGTCATAATCCTGTTTTTTGAGATCAACGGTCGGATAAAAGGCCTGCCAGTCACGAACGGCAAAATTCCATCCTTCTTCAGCCTCGATGATTTTCGCTTCCCAGCTATCCACGCTTCCGGGAAGGGGGCGCGCGCGTTCCCTCAGGCTCAGCGCGCGTTCATCGATGACAACCGAACTGGATGATATTCCCCCTCCGCCCATCCACTCTTTTGTCACTCCCGGCCAACTGTTTTTCTTTAAATCAGCAATCGCCCTGTCCAGCCCTTCCACCACCCGGGGTTTTTCCTCCAGAGGAAGCCGTCCATCAAACTTGGCCAGGTCTTTGCGCAGGGTTTCCAGCTGTCTTTTCTTCTCCTGCTGAAGCTCGACAATGCTCCGGAAAGCCTCGTCCATGGCCACCTTCGTCTCCCGATAGAGACTCTCATCACCTTCCAGAAGATAGCCAACGGCCTGCTTTGCGCGGCTGAAGCCGGCATCGAGTACTTCAATCTGCAACCGGAGCGGACGGCCACTGCTCTCCTGACAAAAGCTGTAGGCATTAGAAGCCCTGCTCTCAATATCCTGGCAGGGCTGTTTGTCCTTTTCGGTTTTTGCAGCCGCATAACAGGCATCTCTGGGCCCGAAAGACGCCCGATAGGCAGCGTCACAGCTGTCGTAGGCAGCCTGGTATTGTTTAGCCAGAGGGTTGCGGGGCTTATTATACAGGTCGGTTACTTTCGTCAGAACATCCGAGTAGTGAACGACGTAGGTCTGGCCGGGACCCCGATCATATCCGTAATAAGTCTTTCCCGTCCATCGGGCATATACGTCATCGGCCTGATCCCACTTTCCTTTGCTCAGGCTGACGAAAACGCTGCGTTTTGCGGTGTCAGGTTCCTCGGACCAGGCGTATGGAACAACAAAAGCCTTGAAATAATAGGCATATCCGTCTTGTACTGTTTCATCCTTTCTTGCATCAGTCGGCCGCGGAGTCGGTTTTTCCATTTCCTCCTTCTGTTTCTGTGCCACAACGGGAATCTTTTCTTTGGCTTGAATGTAGCAGGTTTTAAGAAGGCCGAGAAGCCTCGCCCGGTCTTTGGCATAGAACCCCTTTGCCGGGATGAACTGGATCACGTTTTCCGCAAAGCCCTTGCTCTGTTCCATCAGATCTTCAAGCGACCGCTGGCTCTTGATGTTCTCCGCGTTCTGGATGTAGCCGGGACATTTTTTTCCAAATTCTTCAACGGCCGGCAGCCTCTCCAGAGATTGAGCGAATTTTACCATGATCGCCTCCAGATCACGGGACCTTCCGATCCGGTCTTTCAGATCGATAAAGGACTTACGGACCTGCGTCAACTGTTCTTCGACCTTCCTTTTCTGGTTGAGGTCTCCGAGCAGACTGGCAATGTAGCCCTCCATCTCCCTTCTCCTCGATGCAAGTAATTCCGGTGTCGGCCCGGCAACAGGTTGGGCTTGCAAAAACGGCGGCGGTGGCGTTGCCGTTATTGTTTGCACTACTGTATTTGGCGCAGAAGGTAGTTTTTGCGGGGGATGTGCAGCCGCATACCAGCCCAGCCAGTAAGGGCCCTCCGGCCAATCTCTTTGCAGCAGTTGAGTCACATAAACATAGAACTGCGCCCGCACATTCTCATCATCCACAATATCTCTCCAGAGGAGATCGATGCTGGCGCGGGTCACGGGCATCGGATCGCCTTCGCCCAGGACCCTGCCGGGGTTTCTCAGCCGCGGATTATTGGCAATAGATTCGAAATGGCCGTAGAGCGATTCCAGTTGCACCGCGCGGGTCGATTCCCGCACCGCCCTCACAGAGGCTACATAGACCTTCACCGACACTACGAAGACGTTCACCGTTAATGAGCTGAGTCCCAATGCGCCTAACAATTTGCCCCCGCTTTCCGAGCCGGCTATCTCCTGGATTGCTCTGAGAGCCAGGGCAAGTTGCGCATCGTCATATTCCCCCCTATTGAGCTTGTCCACAACGTCCAGAGCGGTAGAAAACCGGGCCATGGTCAGCCGGGCCCAATCAAAGTTCTTAAATTTATCAGGATCAAGATTAGGCTGGTCTAATTTAAGGACTGTTCCATAGCCGCTGTTGGTGCCTTTTTCGACGAAGTTACCGAAAAAATCAACTCCTGCTTCAAAATCGGTACTAAACGCCCCTGCACTATTCACCAACATAAGCGTGGCCAGAATCACCAGCAGGAATAATCTCCCCCGCTTATAAATCAACTTCCAGTCTCTTCTTACGCTCATGATCAGCACATCCCGGAACAATCTGTTTATATTAACTTTTTTACTGGAAAATCATTGCACATACCAGAATCTTCCGCCCAGCGTTCTCGAAATCTTTGCTTTTCCTGATTTTTCAATGGTCACTTCTTCGTTGATGCTTGATTTTTCCTCATGCCTCAGATTGCGTTTGTAAATCCGGCTCGTAATGGTGACGTCATACGAAACACTGTAACGATCTCCTTGCAGGGGAGTGACCGACAGATTCTGCACGTTGTAACGGATCTCGTCGAATGTTTTAAACGTGCGGCGCAGCGTCATCTGCAGATCGGAAAGCGTGGTTCCGTCGCCCGCCTGCCACTGGTCGCTGATCATGCTGATCACCCGCGAATCATTTCTTTCTTCGTAGGCTTCCTTGAAGCGGACATAAAAATCCTTGACCAGGGAAAGATTTTCCTGGGCCCTCTTCTTTTCTTCTTCGATTGCCCTGGCGGCTCTTTGCGCCTCTTCTTCCGCCTGCTTCTTTTCCTTCTCGAGGCGGGCTTTTTCCGCCGCTTCCCACTGGCGCCTCTGTTCTTCAGCGCGCCGGTCGGCTTCTTCCTGCTGTTTTTTCCATTTTTCATAAGCCGGAGCATAGCCCAGAATCAGGTTGTCCAGATTGACGGCGACGGAGTTGTTCGGCGGCTGAAGAGTGGTCCTGGTCGCATCGAATTTGCTTCTGATATAGTCTTGGAGCCAGTTGTATGCATTGGAAAAACGCCTGTATTCCTCCGCCACCATATCCCGCGAATACTTGGGCATCTTGCCCCAGGTTTCGAAAACAGGCTGGGCTTCCTTTTGCGCCTGTTCCTGACCGCCGGCAAGTTTGTCATGTTCGGGCTTGGCCAGCTTGTCGAAGCGTTCGCTAACCTCGCGCAGTTTTTTCCAGTTTTCGATCAGGGGGTCCATCGTTTGTGCGGGAACCGCCATAAACCATCCATTGGACCTTGCCTGAACGTAGTTTTTGGCATCCTTGTTCAGCTTATTCAGCAGGAGCGTTTGCCCGGCGTAAAGTTTCTGCCATATTCCAAGGTTCTCCCAGGATTGAAACTTTCCCCAGGGAAGTGACGCGAAATCTCCCTTGGATACATACTTTTCCGCATCCTGGGCAATGGTTGACCAGGGCGGTTTACCAAATTCCTTCGACAGAACCTCCGGAACCGTTCCTCCCCGGTCGGAATAAAAGTACTGACCCGTCTTTTCCACGCTGATTCTGTCTAAAGCGCCGACTGCCGTCGATGCGCGATGGCGATACGTATCGACCCAGTCCGTGTAAAACGTCAGTTCCCGGGCTTTGTTCTCGTATTGTGCGGCAATCCCCGGAATATCCAATTTCAGGGATTTTTTAAGATGTTCCGGTTCGTAAAAAGTGAATTTTTTCTTAACATATTCCTCCAGCGACGTGATATTTTTTTCCTGGTCCGGAGCACGCGGCGTAAATTCCATTGGATCACCAAGCCAGTCTATGGAAAAGTTGGATGCCCAGTAATAATTAATCAGCCGTCCATAACGGGTGAGGATACCATTCAATTCACTTTGCGCCTTGTTGGCCGTCTGGATGCGCTCCTGGTTGGCGCTCTCATACTTTTTGGCCGCTTCCTGAACGGTTTTATGCAAATCCCTCAAATCCTTTGCCGTGGACAACAGCTCGGCCCGGACATCCGCAATATTTCGCCCCCAGTAAAGAGCGCTCTGAATCTCATCATCCAATCTTTCAGCCCGGCTTTTCCACTGATCAATCCAGTAGGGAACAGGCGCCACGGCATCGTAAACTTTGGCATTGGTTTCGTCAAATTTGGTCTCCCAAAGGCGGGATTGGTTCCAGAAATCCCGGGTGTTTTTCTTTGCGGCATTGTCCACTCGCTCC
Source organism: Smithellaceae bacterium (assembly GCA_028693285.1). Classification (GTDB taxonomy): domain Bacteria; phylum Desulfobacterota; class Syntrophia; order Syntrophales; family Smithellaceae; genus UBA8904. The sequence goes on along the minus strand of JAQUVQ010000002.1, from coordinate 89,285 downwards.
CGGAAAGGATAGAAAGCGTCCCGGACCCGGTAATGAATCTGATCGATTTTTATCAGCTCACGGTAGGGATTGATCATCGCCTGACCGAAGGGCCGGAGCGCCGCATAGGCGGCTCTGACAGCGGCATTATACCGGTCTCCCGCTGCCCGCAGCGAGGCGTAGCAGCGGTCACTCCCGTCACGGCAATCGACATAGATACGCCAGGCGCGATCATATTCCGCCGAGGCCGCGTCATACGACCTCCAGAAAACCTGGGTGGCCTGATTGTGCGCCTCTCTCTTCTGATCAAGCTCTTTTTTGATGTTCTTGTGCCGATCGTGCAAACGATTGTGCCAGTCCGTGACCATGATCTGGAAATTATCCGGGTCGCCTCCGTCTTCCACCGCCTGGGCGTAAGATCTCATCTGCGAAATCATCGCGTTCACTTCACCGCTGTACTCACCGGAAGAAATGGGCGGAATGGGATCCATGCCGTAGACCCATCCGTTTGGCTTCAGATCCGGCTTGGGCGCGTCCGCCATTTTCCGAACTTCTTCGTCCAGCTTTTGCTTTCTGGCATCAAAGGCGCTCTTGTATTGATTGTTTAAGGCCTCCATGGCGGAGTTGACCCTGGCCTTATATTCAGTCATTTTCTTTTCGTGCTTTTCCAGTGTCTGTTCGATCTGACGCATTTCCTGCTCGCCGTCGCGGAGCGTTTTCATATTATCTTCATGGATTTTTTTCTTTTCCTGCAGGACGTCCCTTAGTTCCGTGTACACCTTCAGGCGTTCTTTCAAACTTTTTGCATTGTAGTATGATTTGGTGACCATACTGATGCCTTTAGCCGCTGCTGTGCCGGCAAGCGCAACCCAGCCGACCGGCCCGGAATATAAGGCAAGAACCGCAATTGTGGCCTCTCCTCCAAACTCCCAGAAATCATCCGGCAAAGGATTTAGCACCATGACAGCGTCGATGGCAGAGCCTGCCTGCGCGTTGCCGATAAGTTCAGTAACCTTGGCAATCTTTGCGTTTATACTCATCAGTTTGTCGTTTTCGGCCTTCCACTGTTCACCGAGCTGTTTCCTCTTGTCCGTCGCCATTCGAAGGTTGCCTTCAAACGTCCGCCCCAGGGAGATGCTCGGCACGTATTGATCAGGATTCTGCGCAAGCACAATCGCCGCATTCCGGCTGATTTCAGGCAGATTGGCGTCAATGGACCGGCCCAGCTCCGCCATCTTTGCGTCCAGATCGTTCCATTTTTGCATATCCCCGTGTTTGGACTGCATGGCCTCCATGAGCACCTGACCCACGGCGGCTTCATTCATGCGGATTTCCGAGGCAAGATTTTCAAGAGCGTTGGCCGCCTGCTGATACTCCTGGGCATCAGCAGCCAGGGGATTGAAGCAGCAGAGAAACAGCAGCAACAGAGAGCGGCAAATATTGGAAATGAGTAATCGTGACATCATGAGAACCTCCGATTAAAGCGGCCAGACGGATTGTCCAAGGAGCAAACTCAACGTCTTTTCTCCGTCCGCGGCGGGCAGGGACGCCCGCCACAAAAAGACATATATTTTTCCTCCGGAGGGAACGGCGACGGACACGGCCGACTCCATTCCCGGCTGAAGCGTCTCACTGGTGGAAAGAACGGCTTTTTTTGCGCCCTTCAGCTGGGCAAAATCTCCCTGGGTGTGAATGGGCATCATGCCGGACGGCATGTTTTTCGCGGATTCCGGATCTTTCTTAGCCAGTTCCTGCCGCATTTTTTTTAATTTTTCCATTTGTTTCAGATTTTCCGCACTAAACGGCTCTTTCGGCATGGAATCCCTCGCGGATGTCAGCGCCAGAGCGGCGGGGCTTCCGGCGGATTTCACGGAAACGGTCACACGCTCCCCGCTCTGAAGGTTGAAGATGCCGTCTTGATCCGCAGACCACCCTTCGGGAAGGAAAATGGTCAGCCCGCCTGCAACGGCGTTTCCGGCCCGAAGCCTTTTTGCCGCATCCGCCGCTTCCTGATTGCCTTTCATCTTTTTTTCCGCCTGAAGATAGGCGTTCAGGGCGTCGGCCGGCTTTTTGGATTTTTCATAAACGGAGCCAAGCATCATCAGCGCCCGGCCGTCATCCGGCTTCAATTTCAGATATTCCTGCAGAGCGGCCGTTGCGGGGGCTTCATCTCCTGCTTTGTGAAAAAGCTCACCGGCCTGCAGAAGAAACTGAGGCCGGTCGGGATATTGAGCAAAAGCTTTCCTTGCCTCAGCCGCCGCGGTTCGCAAATAACCGGCCTTCTCCAGCATCCGCAGCCGGTTGGCATAACTCTCCGCAGACTTGTCCGCCCTGAAAACGGCTTCATATTCCTCCAGGGCCATATTCCACTGACCCTGCTTTTCGTAGAGGGCGGCCAGCTCCTTTCTTTCTTTCCATGCATCGGGTTTCAGCATCATTCCCCGCTGGTAAAGCGCAACGGCAGAAACAGGATCGGTTGCGGCCAGTTTCCGGGCTTCCTCGAAAAAGGCCGCCGCGTCCCGGGGTGCGGCAACGCCAAAAGATGCGGGGGGGGCCGGCTTCTTTTCCGGCTCCGCTTTACCCACGGCGGGAGCCGGCAAAACAGCAGCCTTGGGAGCTTCCTGCCGCTGGGCAGCCTTTGCCTTTTTGGGAGCAGGTCCCTTTGCAAGGCACTGCCCGGAAAAGCATAAAACAATCGTCATGACGATCAGAAGACATACGGGTTTAATCCCGAAGAACTGAATCTTTCTTCGCATTTTATCAACCTTTCTTCCTGGAACAACCGGTTGTCACCCGGCAAGAATCCCTTTACGGCAGAAACTGCCGTGCGCCGCTGGGCTGATATTTGTATTCAAATCTCATCGTGATTCTCATCGCAGGCGGCTGCGGCGGCGGGCCCGGATTTCCGGGAATCCATTCCTCCGTCACGGATTTGACTTCCATCAGGCCATATTTGCCGTTGGCCAGTTTAAAGGCGTATGTGTGCCCCTCTTCAAACCGTACCCCCATGCCGGCGGGATTTGCATATCCCGTTGCAGGAGCTTCATTGACGCTGCCGATACTTTTTGCGCCAAGATCCACAAAGGTTACACTGGGCTCAACAAATCCGTAACCAAATCCCGGACCGCCGCCCGTAATCATAAAATCTCCCGCAGCAGTCATAACCTCACCATTGACAAAAGAAAACCCCATGGGAGGATGGCCTAACGAAATGATGGTTCTTAAGCCCTTTTCCACCGTTTCGCTGGGATTACTGCCGCCGCTGGTCTGCTGTCCGTTCTTGTCCACCGTTATCGTTTTATCGGAAGTTTTTACGGTTGAAGTTCCATCGGGATTGTTTGTGATCCTGACGCTGTCATCCATAACAATCTGGTTAAAAGTCTGTGCCGGCACCTCGGCCACGTTTCCTCTGCCGTCGGCGATGATGACGGGATCGTTTGTTGTGGACGCAACGGTACCCGTCGCCACGTTCGGCGCGCCGGTGATACCGAAAATCAGCGGATTTTTCATGCTGTAAATCCTTGCGCTCTTGTCGCCCATTTTAAAGACGAATTCCGTAACGCCCTTGTCTTTGACGGATTGTCCGGTTTTGGTCGACATCAGCAACCTGCGGTAGCTCAAAGAAACAGAGATGCCCTTGCTGTCGGACGTGATGTTGTTCAGGGTATAGTTCAAATCAATATCGTCAAAGGAACTGAAATCTTTTCGTATGGCACGGTCCAGATTGGTCATGTCTCCGGCGAAATCCTCGCTGACCAGCGACATGAAAGTTTTTGCGTCATGGTTTTCATAGGCGGCAATCAATTTGTCGAGCGCTTCCCTGATAAAGCTCATGATATTGCGTTCGGAAAGAGTCAGTTGACGAGCGGTAGCCGCAACGTCGTTGGTCTTGCCCAGCGTGTCGGAAACTTCGACAAAGATAGAATAGGTTTTCCCCGTTTCCGGCGAGAAGCTGTACTCAAAAGCGCCGCCTTCAGAAAGGTTGGCGTCCTTCCATGTTTCTTTCCCGTCCAGGCTGACCCGGGCGCTGCCGATTTTCCCTTTTCCCGCGACGGCCTTTCCGCTGATGGTGATTTTGCCGTCCGGAAGCATCTCCTTGAACAGGGTTATTTTTGCGCCTGTTTCATCGAAAGATGATTTGTTGACAAAAAGGTAGCTGATCGACACCTCTTCATCCGACTCACCGAAAATCCACCATTTTGCCTGAGCGCCTGCAAAAGAAAGCAGCACAAGCGCGAAAGACATTATCATTATCAGACTTTTGCTTTTGTATTTCATGATTTTCCTCCTTTGGAAAACTTTTTAAATCTCAAGAATCAAACCTGCGGTCAGGCTGGTTTCGCGAAAGTTGTTTCCGGCGTTCGTGTAACTGAAATCGTTGTATTTAGCCCTGAAAAACAGCATGCCCTGATTGAGCTTTTTGAGAAACGGCGGGCGGTAATTGAGGTTGAAAGAGGCAAACGTCTTGTCCGTGTCCTGGCCGACGCTTTTATCCAGACGGTTCTGGCCGGCCTTGATGGTGGAGGTGAGCTTCCAATCCGGAACATCCAGACCGAATCCCGCGGAATACTCATAAATCTGGTCGGTGCTGACCACCAGCTCACTGCGCTGCGTCCACCCGCCCAGATACACGGCAGGCTTCAGGACAACCATGCCCAAAGTGTGGCGGCTGCTCAAAGAGGTATTGTAGGTGAACTCATTGTTCCGTTCCTCGACGGAAATTTTATTGTCATAAAGCGTGTAGCCCAGGTTTGTGTCGCTGTCCAGAAATCCGAAGAACTGGTCCTGATAGTTCAAGGTAACGATATGATTATAATTTTCCGTATTATTATTGGATGTGACATCCAGTTTGTAGGCGATGTCGGCTGTACCGTATGCCCTTCCCAGAAACCTTTTCAAGGTAAAGCCGATCTCCGGTTTATAATAGTCCGTCCGCCCCGCTGTTTTCTGCCCGTCCAGGTTGTCTCTAAACCAGAGGAATCCTAAATTGGCCGAAATATTTTTTGTGTACTTATAACGCCATTTTGCCTTGGCCTTTTCTCTGTCCGGCGTTGCCGAACCGACCAGCGTTGTGAAATTGGGCGATATTCTTTCGTATTCCAGCGTAACCCGGCTGGGATCCGCATCTCCCACAGCCGTCAATCTGTAGGCCGCGCCGTGGCGGGTGGTCTCGCTGCCGTCATTTCCCGTCCATTCCTTCTGATCGGAAAGAGAGGCTTCTCCGGAAACGGTCAGGCCGGGAATCGGTTTGTATTCCATGTCAAAAGTATAGGCGCGGTTCAGATACAGGGAATCCGTGGGATTGACGCGGTCATTATCCTGCGATTGAACATAACTTAAGCCCGCCCAGAAATTCTGCCCCAGATTTTCCTTGAGGCGCGCGCCCATCACTTGCCGGGCGACAGCTTTCACCGGGCCGTCGTAAATCGCAAAGGCATTGTCCCATCGCGAATAGGCATAGCCATAAACCAGGCTCACTTCCGGAATATAAGAGTTTTCCTTAACAAACCGGTAGGAGGCCCCTTTTACGGCCGAACTCAGCGCGTACTGGGAAAATGTCTCGAAGGTGTCGCCAAGGTTCAAGGTGTGAACCTTGTTGGTGATTCTCCCCTGAAGGTTGGTGATGGAAGCGGTTTGCTGGTCGTTGGTCGGGTCATCCGTCAGTTTGAGCCCGAAATTGAAATTGTAATCAAACCCTTTATAGTTTCCGAGATCGTTGATATTCAGAAGATTCAGGTAGCTGAAACCCTGCCGCAGGGATGACTGGCTGCTGCCGGGACCGCTGATGTCATTATACGTGTAGCTGAATTCATTGGACGCATGAAATTCGTTTTCCGCTTTCAGAAGAAAAGGATTCCCCAGAAAAAAGAAACACATGAGGATCACCGTTAGCCACCGAAAGCTTTGGGAAGAAAAGCACACTCCTGTGATTGAAGAGGTTTTCATTTTTTTACCGTTCCTTTCATAATAGATATTCTTCTCAAATTCATTTGATGTATCCTGCGGCTTCAATCTGTCATGCCTGTTTTTATATGATAACTTTTTATGCTCCACAAGCGCTTTTTAGGTTTGCGGGACCGGCTTTATTTGACATACCAGAACCTTCCCCCCAGCGTTTTTGATATTTTGGGCTTGCCCGAACTCCCGATGGTCACTTCTTCCTGAACGCTCGATTTTTCTTCGTGCTTGAGGTTCCTTTTGTAAATTCTGCTGGTGATGACTGCGTCGTAGCTGACACGGAACCGGTCCTCCGCGATGTTGCTGATCTGCATATTTTCGATTCTAAACTGAATTTGATCAAAGGTGCGAAATGTCCGCCGGAGATTCTGCTGGAGATCCGAAAGGGTTCCGCCGTCACTGGATTCCCACTGATCGCTCAGGCAGTAGATCACGCCCGAGGCATTTTTCGCCTCATAAGCTTCTTTAAACCGGCCATAAAGATCTTTAACTTTATCCTTGAGGTTATCATCCATCCCGGACCTGCCGCCCATATTTCTTGAGGCAGCGGAGGCTGAAAATCCGACAGGTTCGCCTTTTGCAGGACCGGTTTGGTCCGGGCGGAAGGCAGGCGCTTTTGCGCCCGATCCCGGCGGCTGAGGCATTACCGCTCCCCTGCCCGCAGGCGGCGCTCCTGTATTTATTCCGGCCGGCCCGCCCGCCGCAATCGCACCCGGACCCGCGGCTTGTCCCGACTGGCCCGGAAAACCGCCCGTGCCTAATCCCGTGCCTCCAGGAATGGTTTTGCATTCGCCGTTTGAATAATTCCCCCCCTTGGCGAGACATTCGTTCTGGAGTTTCTGCTCCGCCTCGGCTTTGGCTTTATCGATTTCCCATTGTTTGGCCTCCTGGGCAACCTGGGCGTTGTAGCGCGACAAATGCTCTTCTATCGCCTTCACCATGTCGGAGGATGCCGTCTTGATGGTGGCGTTTCCGTGGCTCGCCGCCAGCTCTTTGGCTTTGTCAAGCGTCACCGAAACCGTCTGTTCGTTCGAATTCATTTTCATCTCTATATTCATCGCAAAGGCTGTGCCGTTTCCAAGCGCTGCGCCGAGCTTCTCATCGAACGTGCGGTTTTTGAGGCCTTCTTTATAAGTATTGGTTCCGTAAGTGCTTGCGGGGATTGCTTTCACGTCGGCGGCCATCCTGGCAATCCTTGCGGCATACACCACATTGGCGTTCACGATGGCGTAATCGGGCGTGTCGATGCAGTAATTTCTTATCTCCGCGGCCTTCTTCTCCAGCATGACCTTGAGCCCCGTATCCCCGTTGGGATCCCATTTGGCGATGCCGGTGCGCTCGACATCCTTCAGCAACGCATTTGCGGCGGCGGCGGCTTTCGCTTTGTCAAAAAGACTCAAGTCCTGCCATGAGGGCGCAAGGTATTTATGATGGTTTGAACCGGCACTGTTTTCCGTGGCGACGGCTACTTCCACCACAGTGGCATTGACCGATCCCGCCAGCGTATTTCCCCGAACCGCATCGCGCCAATAGTCGATTCTCTTGAACAGATAGTCGAGATATTGCAGGTCGTCCTCTATGCCGGCAAGCTGCTTCTGATTTTCCGCGATCAAGTTGTTGTTTAATTCAGCTTCAATTTCGAGCGCCAGCTTTTCCACATTTTTCATTTCGGCAATTCTTTTTTCGATGTCCGGGATTACCTGCGCCTTGGGATCAGACTGCAGTTGCAGGGCATAGATTCTTTCTTTTGCTTCCTTGATCTCCTGCTCATACCGGTCCTTTTCTTTGAGGTATGTTTTCAGTTTCCCGATGTATTGAATCGCCTGACTGTGTTTTTCGCTCAATCGATCAAAATTCTGTCTCTCGTTGGATACGTTTCTCTCGATGCGCCGGACATACTCGTAAACAGCCATTCCATCCTCACCCCACTTCGGGAACTTCATCTTCGGCAGGCCCAGATATCCGTCGGTTTTCTGGCCTCTGAAGCTGTTGAGGTACTGTTTCGTGTCCGCCGCCGTTACCTGGGAGTGCTTTGTTTCCGTTTCCGGATAAAAGATCGGGACGCTTTGATCCACCGCTCCCAGAGTGTCCAGGGCATCCTTCTTCAGCTTTTCCATATCGGCAAACCTTGCCCTCTCTTCATTGGTCAGCCTGCCGATTGCTTTCAGCAAAGCTTCATGCTGATTAAAAATATTGCCGGCATACAGTTCTCGTTTGGCATTGTAATTTTTTTTATCAGTTTCCAGATCTTCCAATGGCTTCCATGCCGTTTTTTCCCAGGCGCGTTTGGCATCTGACGCACTGTTGAAGCATCTCTCCCAGGTCTTGCCGCCATCCGCCCCACACGGATTGGCGCCGGAAAGCCAACGGCAGTATTGGTCACATGAAGCAATTTGCGCTTCCAGGGCTTTTCGCTGATTTTCCAATGTCTGAAGCATCGCATCGCGCCGGGAATTATAGGCGGGATGCTGATCACCCGCCGGATTTTCCTTGTTGTGGTTCTCCTGAAAGGTCCTGTATTTTTTTTCTGTATCCTCCTTGACAAGAATCACTTCGGCTTCCATGTCCTGAAGAGACTTCGCCTTGTGCAGTCTCGCGGCAACCTCGTCAATGTCAATGAAATCAGGAGAAACCTCGGCCAGTGAAATCGAGGTCTTGTATTGGGGTGTCACGGTTTGCGCAGTAAAATCTTCTTTAATGGTTTTGGGAATATCCTTGAGCGTCTTGGACACATCGACCCAGGAGTTCTTGAGGGCGGCCTTTGTCGCCTGCTTCTTCTTGCCGATATTTCCCGTGTCGGGAAGCACTCTTACATAAACTCTTGCATAATACCCGATTTTGTCCCGAACATCGTAGAGGCTGTCCCAGTTTTGATTTTTCTTTGCAGCGGCAATGATTGTGGGAACCTGCTTTGCATAGGCATCGATCTCGGGAAGTTTTTTTTCAGCCTCCTCGGCGCCGACAACAAACTTCTGGAATTCGGGCGTTATCTTCTTGGATGCCTTCTCGATCTTCGCCAACGTCTGCCGCAGGATCACTTCGCTCTCGACAGCCCTGGCATATTTATTCAACTGGCTCAGAAGACCGGCGATCCATGTTTCCACCTGCCGCTTGTCCTTGAATATTTCCGCCTGCTCGGCCGTGTGAGCGCTTTTCCAGCCGTCTACAGCGGCAATGCTGAGCCAATCCCAGGTCGAGGGCTCTGGAAAGGTTTCTCCGAGTTCTTCCGACACATAGGACTTGAACAAATTACGCCATCTCTCATCCTGCGCCACCTTCCTGAACATGTATTCCACCGACTCATTATTGACCGGAATCGGATCGCTCTTGTCTCCGAGCTGCCTGCCCTTTTTGGGCTTCAGCACCGGGTCGCTTTCAATCCAGCCATATAGAGTTTCTATGTTGAGGGCAATCTTTGTAGCCCTGACCTGAGCAAAGGACTCTTTGGTGATGGAATAAGCCGTCAATGCTACCTGAAAGACCCCCGTAGAGAGACCGACGTATTTCAGGAGGCCTTGGCCGGACGGCCATCCGGCGATTTCGGACAGGACGGCCAGCATGGCTTCCTCTCCGGCGCCGGATACATCGCCTGTGGCAAAAGCTTTTGTCGTCACGCTGCTGTAAGTGGCGGCAAACCCGGCGGCCTTGTTGAACACATCGATGGAAGCGCCAAATCTCTGGCCGTCCTTTACCTGGTCAAGGAAAACCCCGTAGCCTGTCGTAAAAAGAGAGGCGTCCGCGTTGAACATGGCGTCATAAACATCTTCTTCTGAAGCGGCTTTGCAAAGCCCGGGCATGGCCAGCAGGCAAAGGATGAAAATGAGTATGCAAAACTTCATCATGTTTTTCTTGATGTACCGGCATGGACCAAAACAGACTGTTGGATTTTTCATAGATTTGTCTGGTTTCCAGAAAAAATTGAATTCCGACCAAGGTTCTTTGAATCTCCCCGCCTCACGATTTGAAGCGCTTCTTTGCTGTATAATAAGAAACTTGCCGTGCAATTTCCAGCATTATTTATTGAACAGTCCAGAACCTTCCCCCCAGCGTTTTTGATATTTTGGGCTTGCCGGAACTCCCGATGGTCACTTCTTCCTGAACGCTCGATTTTTCTTCGTGCTTGAGGTTCCTTTTGTAAATTCTGCTGGTGATGGTGACATCATAGGATACATTGTAACGTCCGTCCTGACCGGGTGTTACGGAGAGATTCTGAATGTTGTAGCGGATCTCGTCAAAAACCCGAAAGGTGCGCCGCAGATTCATCTGCAGATCGGAAAGCGTTGATCCGTCGCCGGCCTGCCAGTCGTCGCTGATCATGGCCACAATCCGTGAATCGTTGCGCGACTCGTATTCCTGTTTGAATTTGTCGTAGAAAGCGCGAATTTTGCCGACATCCTCCGGCGAAACAGCATGGCCTGCCGGCGCGCGAAGATCAACGGAATGCGTCCAGTCCCCGACCGTGTAGGAAACATGCGTTGCCTTGCCGGCCGCAACCGGAACCATCGCCGTATAGACAGCCTCGGGTATTTCGGCTGCCGTTGAGGTCTTGATGGTCAGCGGCAGGTTCTTCCCGGCTGCGGCAACTCTGACAAGAGCGCGGGAGATGCCCCAGCCACTGGCCGTGATTTGAAAAGGCACTTTGCCGTCAGTAATGTCACCGGCGGTCAAACGGACGGCGCCGTGAAGGGTTTGCGCTCCGGAGCCGATCTTCGGCTGGCTGTAGGTAATTTTCTCATTAATTTTTTGCGAACGTTTTTGCATAAGCGGATTAAAATGCTCACTCCAAAAAGCGGCCAGCCTGTTCAAAGCCGCCCTTGCTTCCTCGGATAACACAGCATCTATTTTCCAGTTTCCAGAATTCAGAGAACTGCCAAGATCCGACTGATAGGCGCTGTAGGCTCCGCTGAAGTCTTTGATTCTGGCAATGGTTGAGGCCTGGGCTTTGATGGAACTCGCCGCATTTTCTCCGGTTGCCGAAGACACTTCCATAGAAAGCTTTTTCATATCGCCATCCGGCATAATGATGAATGCCGCTTCATCGGGAATTTTTTTCAGGGTTTCGCCATAGCGCCGCGCGCTTTCCGTCACAACATAGCGGTTGGCCTCGGCAATGTAAGGAAGATAAGCGGCAAGGCTGAACTTTGAACCGCTCAAGTCCGGCCGGACCATTCGGGAAGACAGGGAGCTGCTTTGATATCCCAGCGTACCTTTTGCCCTTTGAATCCTGGAAGATCTGGAAAGCGCTTCAACTTTTTGACTTTTGTCTGCGGCCTTCTGCATCAGCTGCGCCTGCTTCTGCAGCAGCTGATTGTATTCGGCCATATCTTTGTTGACCTGGGGCAGCAGGGTCTCCAATTCCGCCTGGTTCTTTGCCGCGGTGATTTTGGACATGACCACGTTGATCTGGATCAGTTTCTCCTGCTCGTATTCACGACGTTCGTTTTCGATATTTTCCAATTCCTGGTCGGCCTGGGCATATTCCTGATAGGCGGGCTCTACCTCTTTTTCCAGAAGTTCTCTGGCTTTCTTGCTGCCCTGTTCAAAGGCGCTTTTATACTTGCTTTGGAGGGACCTGTAGCCGGAAAGATTGTTCTGAACGACAGTAATTTCATCCACCAGTTCCTGCCGTTTGAGCTCCACGCCCTTGATCTCATTTTCCAGAATCAGCGAATAATTGGCGGTAAATTTCTCACTGGATCGGTAAGTGCCGCCTGTTCCATACTGGGTCTCGAGATTCTGTTTCTGCGCATACAGACCGGAAAGCCCCTGAAGGCTGGATATGCGCCCGTCGTAAACCCGAATCTCCAGCTGCTGAGACTGAAGCCATTTTTCGGCGTTGGCCACAAGCTTTTCCAACCTTTGGGCCTGCCGCCCATTGTAATCAACGTTGTCCTCGTCAATGGATACATTGCCGGGATCGGTCTTGAGCTCTTCCAAATTGCCGGATGAAACATTTATTTTCAGTTCGTTTCTTCTGGCGGCGTTTTCTTTCTGGATTTCCTGGACCCTTGCATTGATGGCGCTGCGCTTGTCTTGAATCTCCTGCGAGATCTCTCTAGTCTTATACCAGGCTTTGCGATAACTCTCCGCGCATTTTTCATCGCACTGCGTTGGCGGCTCGGCCATGGCGATCTTTTCCTGCGCGGCCTTCTTTTGCTGCTCTTTTAATGCCTCCTGGGCGGCAAATATTTTTCCCTGCTCCTGTTCAAAGACAAGCAGATTTTTCTTTACATAATCGGATGCATTTTTCATCGCTTTCTGCATATCGCCCACATCCTCAATGGCTCGGAGAATGGAATAGTGAGCGGACACTGCCTGACGGATCTTCTGGTCGGAGCGGACAAAAGACATGACGGCATAATCTTCACATCCCGAGTTTTCAAAGCTTCTCCTTTTGGACCAGTCAAACGGCCCGGACACACAGATGCTTCCGCACTTGGAACTGCCGGCCGCGCCTCCCTCCTTGCAATACCAGGCAACCAGACCGTAAGCGCCCTGATCATCTTCCGCCATGCGCCGGCCTATTCTTCCGGCGAAACTTTGCTCCTCCGACAACGGACAGGATTCTTTGCACTTCGGCAGGACGTCTCTCATGAATTCCTTGCGGATGTAATCAAGATTATTTTCCATGACGGCGTCCGATACGGACGTAAGAATTTTGTCCCACGCTTCGAGATATGAAAATATGTATTTGGAATAAGGGAATACTTTGGTGAATATTTCTTTGGTCGCGTCATAGGTCGCGCCCGCCACGTTGCCTTCCGCCACCTTGACGAGCAGCGAATTCACCGTGGTGAGCTTTTCATATGCGTCACTGTATTTGTTGTAATCCTTCATTAACTCCGAGAAATCTTTCCTGCCGGAGAATTTGGCGATCACCGGATATTTTTCGTATGCCAAATTGATCAATTGCGGCGCTTTCTGATCAACCTTTTCCTGAACCTTTTTCTTAGCCATATCTTCCGCCGTTGATGCCGCCTGATCCTTTGCCGTTTTCTTCAGATATTCCCCGGTTGTTTTCGGACTGCTTTTCTCCGCGGAATCCTGGGCAAACACACATTGGGAACAGGCGAGAAAGGCGCAAATCAACAGCAGGCAGGTCATCTTTTTCATAATCTGTCTCCTTAAAGAACGGTTATTGCCTGCTAGCAACTTTCGAGGGTTTTTTCAAACTTTTTATTTTCAAACTTTTTATTGCTTTTATCCATTGTTTTCTATAATTTACATCATCGCCCCGCCAAAACGCCGGGACAACAGCAAGGAAGGATGTAAATGTCAAAAAGAAAAGCGACCGCAAAGAAAAATAAAGGGACCGCTGGAAAGGCGGCCGTAAAAGCCGCGGAAAATAAAATCACGGACAGGGATCGCAAAATGGCGCTGGTCTGCGTGAAATGCCCCGTGTGCAGACATGCCCGCAAAAAACAAAAGGGCGCCGCGTTCTGGTTTGTCAAAAAGATTGAAGGCGGGCTTTGCCCCTTCTGCAAAGCCCATGAACGCGTTTACGGCAGGAAAGCCCACCAGCCGATCTGGTAAAAATAACAGAATCATCCCTTTATTTTCATCAGTGGAATCAAATCCATGGTGATGAGGCACGATTGCATTGACAGGATCGGCTGCCCTCCCTATACTCCCGCCATGCAAAAGAACATCAAGAGCGGACAAATTTTAAAACCCTGCCCCATCGACGACATCCTTCCGGAATTGAAAACGGCTATCCGTAAACATCCCGCCGTTGTCCTTCAGGCTCCGCCCGGTTCCGGCAAGACCACACGGGTTCCCCTGGCGCTTCTGGATATCATCGAACCTGAACAGGGACGCATACTCATGCTGGAACCCCGGCGGATCGCCGCCGTCTCGGCCGCCCGGTGGATGGCCGGAACACTGGGCGAGGAGATTGGCCAAACGCTGGGTTATTCCATCCGCTTTGACAGCCGGGTCTCGAAGAAGACCCGCATTGAAGTGATGACGGAGGGAATCCTGACGCGGCGCATTCTGGCCAATCCTGATCTTGCGGGCGTCGCCATGGTGATTTTTGACGAGTTCCACGAGCGGAGCCTTCAGGCGGACCTGGCGCTTGCTCTTTGTCTCGATATTCGCCGCGCCCTGCGCGAAGACCTCAAAATCCTCGTAATGTCCGCCACACTCGACGGCGGGCCGGTTTCAGCCCTTCTGGACGGGGCAGCCATTATTTCATCGGAGGGCAAGGCCTACCACGTGGAAGAGCGCTACTGCGGCGACAACCCGGATAAACACATTGCGGCGCGCGTGGACGAGGTTGTCCAAAGAGCGCTCAGGGAGACGCCGGGCGACATCCTCGTCTTTCTTCCGGGCGCCGGGGAAATTCGCACAGTAGGTGATGCCATCGCAGAAACGCTTCATGGCAAAGCGGCAAGCGGCATTTCACTTCATCCCCTCTACGGCGATTTGCCCTTTGAAGAACAGGAACGGGCGATCCTTCCAGCCTCTGCACGAAAAATTGTCCTGGCCACAAACATCGCGGAAACCAGCCTGACCATTCAGGGCGTCGGTGCGGTGATTGACAGCGGATTGACCCGCAGGCTTGAGTACGATCCGGGAACCGGCATGAACCGTCTGGTCACCGTCACGGTTTCACAGGCCGCAGCCAGGCAGCGTCAGGGCCGCGCCGGCCGTCTGGGTCCCGGCGTTTGCTATCGACTATATAGCTATCATACCTTCCAGTCCCTGATTCCCTTTGCCCCGCCGGAAATCGCCATTTCCGATCTGTCATCGCTGGTTCTGGATCTGGCCGCATGGGGTGTTAAAGATCCTGCTCTGCTTTCCTGGCTCGATGTGCCGCCGCCTTCGGCCTGGCGCGCGGCAAAGGAATTGCTCAAAGAACTTGGCGCCCTGGATGCAAACGGTTCGATTACACCCGTAGGCCGGGCCATGGCGCGCCTGCCTCTTCATCCGCGCCTCGGCCGCCTGCTTTTGAGAGCGGCTGATTTGGACTGTCCGTCCTTTGGAGCGGATCTGGCGGCGCTGCTGTCCGAGCGGGACATCATCCGTCATTCCCGGTCCTCTTTTCCGCATTCAGCCGGCGGGTTTGATCTAAGCGATCGTCTCGGTCTCCTCGGGCAATGGCGGCAAAACAAGATGCTGCCGAAAACGGCCGACGCTTTTGCCTTGCGTGCGGTAGATAGGACATCGCAGCAGCTCCGGCGTTTGATGGGCAAGACCTCTGAAGACGCAGGCGTTGAAAACGGCGGCATGATTCCCCGTCTGCTTCTTTTTGCCTTTCCCGACCGCATCGCCAAGCGTCGCGAAGACGACAACAGCCGTTATGTTTTGCGGCAGGGAAGAGGCGTTCGGCTGTCAGCAAAAATTGCCCCGGGCGGGAGTCCCTGTTTGGTTGCCGTTGTGGTGGACAAGGGCGAAAAGGCGGAAGGCATGGTGCATATGGCTGAACCGCTGACGGAAGAGCTCATCCGTGAGGCACTGCAAGATCAGATTGAAACTGTGCGGCAAGTCGTTTGGGACAAACAGGAGGGACGAATTATCGCCACCCGTGAAGAACGTTTAGGGACGATCATCCTTTCGGCCAAACCCGTAAATCCACCCAAGGAGGAAGTCGCTTCAGTCCTTTGCGAGGCCATCCGATCAAGGACCGTTATGATCGCCTTCAGCCCGGAGGTCCTGCAGTTTCAGGCCCGGGTGCGCTTGATGCAACAAACCTTTCCCGAAGAAAAATGGCCGGACATCTCTTCCGAAACGCTTATTTCGGCGCCACAGGACTGGCTTTTGCCCCGGCTTTCCGGCATTCGCAACGCCCAGCAGCTTGCCGACCTGAACATGCTGCCTGCGCTTACGGAAAGGCTCACGTGGGAAGAGCGGCGTCTTCTTGCTGAGCGTGCCCCCGTAACCATCGCCGCCCCCAGCGGCCATAACATCCCGATTGATTATGTTTCCGGGGACATCCCGGTTTTGGCCGTCAAACTCCAGGAGATGTTCGGTCTTGCCGACACCCCGGTTATTGCCGGCGGAAGAATTAAATTGCTTCTCCAACTTCTTTCGCCCGCCCGAAGGCCCGTTTCGATAACCCGGGATCTGAAACAATTCTGGAACACCGGTTATCCGCAGGTGAAAAAAGAGCTGAAGGGCCGCTACCCCAGGCATCCCTGGCCCGACGACCCCTGGAACGCCGTTCCGACCAGAAAGACAAAAGCCCGGAACGGTTGACAATGCATCCGTCAAAAAGGCCGGACTTGACAAGAGTTTGATGTTAATTTTGAGCGGAGGCCAAAAAAGTCATTCTGTATTTAATATTTTCTTGAATTGCGCAGATGGCAAGACTATAATGCAAATCAAAAATCATGTTTCCTGGGCGGAGTAAACATGAAAATAAATAAAGTTGCGGAAGTCATGGCAGGAGTCCTGATTTTAGCTTCTTTTGCCTTTCCGCATGCCGCCTTTTGTGAAAACCTTTCGCCAGACATCATAAAAATCACCGCGCCGAAAGAATCGGCCAGCGGTTCTTATCCCCATCGTTCCTTTCGGCAGTTTGCTGTAGAAGGATGGGCCTGCGGCGACAACCTTGCTCCGCAAATCATTCACGACATCCGCACCGCCAACCTGATTTCCGAAGAACTGGTCGACAAAAACCAACTTCTGCGGGAAGGCATTCAATCCCTAGGTTTGCTTATGGAGGAAAGCAGGCAGCAGGGGCTGAATTCCAATCAGCTTTCGGAAAACGCGTCCCGCCTCAGCGAATCAATTTTGTCCCGGACGGCCGCCGTTGATCTGACCCTGACCGATTATCAGGCACACAGAACGATTTCCGCCCGCAGCATGGAAGAAATCGACCGGTACTACATTCAAAAATTTCATAAGGAGATTGAAGACTTTCAGAAAGCAGCAGCCAATGGCGTCAACCGCCTGGCCGATACCTCCGCGAAGTTCGTGGGTTATGAAACAACCCTGGAACAGGTGATGGACAACGATGAAACCTATGTCATCGTCAACTGTTATACAAAATCCGATCTGGATGTGTTTGTCTCAAACCAGACGCAGGCTTATCAGACAGCGATCGCGCTTTTTGATGAGTATCAAAAGCTCAGACGCGACGTGGAAAAATACCGGAAGCGTTAAGCAGCATCTCATTGTGAATAATATCAAACGTTAGTTTTTTCCCGAAAAAGCGAAAGTGCGAAGCATGAAAAACAAATTTGCCGGATTGATGATCCTGTTTTTGGTTTTCTTTTCCTTTTTTGCGGGGATTTCTCCGGCCGCAAATCAGGAAGGAGAAAAAACGGACTGCGCAAACCTCAAAATCCAGATCAACGATATTGACAAGAAAATCAAAAGGTCCTGCCAGGACGTGCAATCTTTGATGGATGGCCTGATCGATCACTGGCAGTCCTATTACAGCAGTGAAAACCAACGGCTTTCCATCTATGAACTTTACAATCAAAAACAGTGGGGCATCCTGAAAGATTTCGTGGTCTCGCCCGACGCCAATGCCAAAGCAGAACCGGGTCAGTTTTATAACCTTTTTGTTTCATTAAAAAACGAAGCGCGGGAGACTGGACTTTTGATCGACGGCACGCCGCCCTGGTCCGACAAGCAAAGAAGGGCCGGCATCCAGATCAGCAACTCGGAATTTGCCTTTGCCCCCGATGCGAAATCCTATTTCTATTTCGGCAATCCGGAAAAAAATGAGGCCGGCAAAGCCGAACTCAGCAAAAAACTGAACGACATCAAGAGCAAATGGAATGAGCACAAAAAGAAATACGACGAGTTTATCAAAAGCGATCTGGATTTGGCCAATAAAGATCTGGCATCTCTGAGTGAGAAAATGGCGAAAGCCAAAGCCGGCTATTTCAACAATGCAGATCAGCTCAGCAAAGCCGCCTACAGCGGCGACTACGAACACTGCCTGGGGAAAATGGCGCCCGCCTCCTCCTCCTACACATATATTGATGGAACGGAAAAGCTGTTTATCAAGGGAAAGAAGGACACCGTGGAAGGCCTGCCGGGAATGGGTCTTCAGTTTCTGCAACCGACCAATCTGCCCGTGCTGGCCAGGACCAATATTCCCGATTGTCCGTTCCAGCTTCATCTGAAGCGCGACGGAGACAAAGCGCGGGCGTTCGTGGAAGAAATCCTCAAGCTGGAGCTGGAAAAACAGGAAAGAGACACGATTGAACTGGGCATTGACTTTGTCGATGAAACTTTGTCTTTCGCATTTGACGCCGCCTTTCACATTGTGGAGGCAACCGCGCCCCTGGGCGACGCGATGATCGATATCGCTTCTCATCCCATCGACAGCACTGTCAACGGCGCCAAGGCGGTGATCGAATTCGGCGATAAAGTTCTCGACCGCGGCTACCTGTACAAAATCAAGGCGGAAGGCGGCATTGGAGAAGCCATTGGCACAGCCCTGGAATCATCCGCCGATAAACTGGGCAACCTCGGTTCACAGTTGGCGCTCCGCGCCGTTGATTCTGATCGTTTTACCGCCAATCCGGGTGACCCGCCCCAAAAAAAACTGGAAAAGATGCTGGAGCAAATTGAATCGGCCCGGCAGGTAAATGTTGGCCTGAAGGAAATGGCCAAAGTTACCGGCGAAATCGCCATGCTCTGGAAGGCGGACGCGGTTATCGCCAAAACGGGGCAAGCGGTGTCGCTGGCCAAAGCCGGTGTTGCGGGCGGCAAATTCGAGTCTCTGGCCAATCAGCTCAAAGCCCTGAAAGCGCAAAATCCCGCCCTGACCGCGCAAGTGGAAGCAAAAACCAAAAGTCTGGAAAAAATTATTGAAGGACAAAAAGACGTCAACGGTAAGCTGGAAATATTGCAAAAGAAAGTTGTCAATGAACCGGTGGTTAAACCTTTTGCCGGCCAGCCGACAAAGGCCAAAGCGACGGTTCAGGTCTCAACAGCGGAGGGACAAAATGTTTCTCTAACTCTGGGTGAGCAACTGGGAAAAGGTTCCACCAGCACGGCGTTTATCGACGCGACCAATGATTCGCGGATTATCAGACAAACCGTGCTGGACAAAAAAGCCGTTGCTGCCGCCAAACTTGATGATTTTGGCCGACAGGCTCTGGAAAAAGACGTTAAAAGCGACTCGCTTCGCGTAGCTAAACGAGAAGCTGTTTACACCACACCGGGCGACGAATTGGGCATCGAAAAAGCAAAAAAAATTGAAGTAGTGGAAAGAGTGGCGGAAGACGCGGCGACAACAATAAAAAAACAGGGAGGAATTTTAACCGAAGGGCAAAAAATGGCCTATGAACAGGGTTTGCGCGACATCAACAGCAAGGGATTTGCCTGGGTGGACAATCACAGCGGCAATTTTGCCTTTGAAAAACTGCCGGGTGAAGATCGCTGGCGCGTGGTGGTGTTTGATACGGGCAACATCGTGAAAGTTACAGGAAACACTGCGGAAGAGCTGGCCAAAAACGCCCGGGCCATGCAGATTCGGGTCAACGAACTGGGCAAAACCATGGAAGGAAAAACTTTTTTGGAGCAGGCGGAAATACGGGAAAAGATTCTCGGCGCTTATGAAAAGCCGCTGGTCGATATAAAAGCCATGGGCATTGAAAGCTCGGACAGCATCGGCATGGCGGCGGGAGACATTCGCATCAACACGGGAAACATTGCTAAAATGACTGATCAGGAACTGGCAGTGTCCCTGCAAGGGAAAACGGCTGATGCCGTTTTAGCCGCTCCGGCCGAGGACGCAATAAAAGCAAGGAAGAAGGCTTCCCCGGTTCCGGAAGCCGCGGAAATAGCTGAGTCACTGGAACAGGCGGCAGGATACACTTTGATGACCAATGCAGCCTCCAGACTGTCCGACTGTGCGGAATGCGTGAAATACAGAAAGCTGCTGATTGCCGGCGAAGATCCGGAAAAGCTTAAGAAAATGGGCAATCCCTGCGCCAATCTGAATCATTAGGTCGATGAGGAGACAAAGCATGTTCAGAGGTAAATTTTATTTCGTGATCCTGCCCGCGCTTGTGCTTTGGACCTTTTTGCTGCTGCAAGGCTTCGGAAACCAGGTTTTGGCCAAAGATCCGGAAAAGGGAAAAAAGGCTGAGCAGTTGACGATTTCCCAGCCCGCCTCGTTTATCGCGGAAAACCTTCATAATACCATAGAATCATTAAGAAATTTAGAGCAGACTTATGAAAAGAACTGCGGCTCCCTGCTTTTGGAGTCCATCTCCAGGGGTGGCAATACGCAGGAAATTGCAGGCAAGCTGCCAAAACCCAAAACGCTGCGTTTCAACGTTGCCTACCCGGAAGAAAAGCTGCCGCAACTGAGCGCGGACGCTCTCAGCGATTTGCGCAACCCTAGATACACACCGGTTCTGGGAGGGATCTCCTATTTTGAGAAAGCCTATCCGGGCTATGTGGCGGCAGACTCAGAAACAGCCGCGCTCCTCAATCTTAAAAACAGGATTCCTCCCACCGACATTGGTTTTTCGCCCAAAATCGGTTTTTCCATCTTGCAGGATAAATTTTCTCTGGTCAGTAATTTTTGCGGCGTCATGCGGCGTGCTGTATCCGGCGGCGAAGCCAATGTCTTTAGCGTGCCTGCCGATGTGCGGGGCAAGCTGGGCGTGCTGGTGAGCGCGGCGGGCGGCGCAACGGTTCTGGATTCCGGAACGGTTGCATTTTCTTCGCCCGGCCTGCCGGCAGTGACGATTTCCGGAAAGGGCGGATTGCAGGGAATCAACCCCGAGCTTTGCCAGGGCCGAAATGAATGGACGGACTATGTCAATGCAGGCCGGGATTTTACAAGAACCATCCAATTTCAGTCCATCAAATTCAAGGATTTCGGCATTCCGGGCCTCGACTTTAATCTTCCGGGGGCCAAAGCGCCTTTCCTGGACTATTTTATTCCCGTCAACCAAAGTTACAACGGCGTCATTGCCAGCACTAAAAGCCTTTCCACCTCTGCGCCTGAACGGTTCATGCTCGATATTTGGGCCGATCCTTATGCGATTGGCCGAATCAGTCCCATTTTAGTTATCGACACAGGTCAGGAGAAGGAAAAACCATTTGAAATATCCGACTTTCCCGTCACCGTGCATACGGACGTCAAGTCACCAGGCCCGATTCTGCCTGACGGAAAAGGATTTCTCCAGTATGCGGGCGGCACTGGCGCAAGTGTCATTGCCTGGAATCTGGGCAAGCTGGAAACAGAAAAGCGGATGGTTCAACACCGTTTCACGGTCAATTCCGCAGCCGTTGAGCCTGCGCCCGAAATGCGTGATGGAGAACTGGCACAGGGCGGAGAATATTCCGTAAAACTGATGGTTCAGGGAGAAGCCGACATGGGTGGAGACTATACAGTTAACTGGAGTTCCGCCGGACCGGCAAAATGGAAAGAATCCCGCACCTACTTTAAAAAAGAAGGCAATGTCTGGTCGGCCGTCAATACACTGATTGTGGATGTGTTGGACAAATGGCCGGAGGGAGTGGGCAAAAAAGTCGATTTTTCCGCCAGTGCAAGTTATCTGCCGATCATCGGAAGCAATCCGCAAAAGAAGGATCTGTTGAGGATGCTGCAGATTTTGTCTCCTCCGCCGCGGCAGGATGTTTTCTCCTTCCGGGGATCGGCAAAGCTGGCGATGCCCGTGGCCGAAAAGCTGAAGCTTCTGGTTCGTTACGGTAACCGGACACCCCGGGAAATGGATGAAATTGACCTGTTTTACCCCAATCATCTGGCCGCCGATGTTCGCCTGATGCCGTTTTTGCATCTTCGGAACGTCAAAGATCCGCTGGCGCTTGGCGATGTGAAAGTTCCCGTGCAGATTGAATTTAAATCCACCAATCCCGGCGCCGCCGCCGTAACGACGGGCGGGCGTTTGACAAGCCAGTCCGTATATCCTATGGAAACCGAAATCAGCGCGAAAATCAGCGGCTATGCCAACATCAGCGATCCAAAAGAAAATTACAAAATGCTGGAAACGGCTCAGGCCAAGCTGATCTCCAACACCATCTGGGTCAATGTCAACCGCCTGATCTTATCTTCCACATTGCAAAACGGGAAAACGCTCTACAAGCTCTCCGCGAGCGGCGCAGGAGACATGAGCAAGTACAAAGCCTTATGGAAGACAGCCGGAATTGCCGGGGCGTCGGAAACGGCCACGCAATTTACCAAAGACGGCGACGCTTTCGTGGCCACATTATTGTCCGGCAGCAGAGTTGATCATGTCCGGATTGTTCTGGATGATTTGGCGCTGGCCCAGCTGGACGCGAAAAGCACGCTGGCCCAGGCCAATATCGTATTATTGCCCACTCGTCCGCCTGCTGCGGCCGTCGGCAAAGATACGGGCGACAATTCCAATGATTTCAAGAGCATGACCGACTGCGTGAGCACGGTTGCCCGCTGGGCGGATATGTGGGGCTTTGAAACGGGCGGAAAACCGGAAACCTACTGCCGGCAAAAGCTTCAGCAGCAGACGCAGGAAGCACAGAATAAACGGGCGCAAAACCGTTTTGCCGAACAGCTGAAGAAAAGGGGTCTGGATCTGGTGGTGTTTAACGACGCCATGAAAGTTGGCGCGGCCGTTACCGGACTTTCCCGGGAATTCTGGGAGAGAACATGGTGCCGGTGGCGCATCTCCTCGGAGAGCAAACTTTATCTGGAACAAGACATGACGCCCGTCCGGATGTCCTCGGAAATGCTGGGCGGCTGTTTTAACGTGGTCAAGGGAATCCAGGAATATTTTGATCCCGCCGCGATGATTCATGTGGAGCTGTCTCTGGATACGGATATGCCGAACTACCCGCTGTTCGTTGACCCGGAAAAGTACGTGGGCAGCGCGGATGAATTTCGGAGGTAAAAAATGTTTCAACGGATGTTGATGATTTTAAATTGTTTGTTTTTATTTGTCTCTTTTCAAAATGTTCTGGCGGAAGAGATCATTTTGGGAAAAGACAGCCGGCCGCTTTTTCCGGCCGAGCTGACGGAGCGCTTTGTCGGCGCATTGCCGTCTTCCGATAAAAGTTCGCAGGCAGGCAAAGCGCAGGATGCGCTGGCGGAATCCGGCGCGGTTTTACTTGGCCGGGGAAAAACGAAAATTACCAAAATCGAGGTTGTACGGGTTATTCCGGTGCGCGGCAACAATCCGCTCAATCAGATCGAACCGGTCAACAATGCCACGATTAACGGCCGGCTGTATTTTGCGTCCGTTGAAGAGCTGCAAAAAATGATGCAGGGTGGCGGCGACAGTCCAGCGCCTGGTCCAGGCCCCTCCCCGCCCCCTCCGCCTCCGCCTCCGCCTCCGACACCCTTTGCCGGTTGTATCGGACAGTCGGCGCCGTTCAAATCAACCTCCGGTTTCCAGACCTGCCTGGGCAAGCAAATGCCGACTTTTTCGGCGGGACTTTTTGTGGATTTCGCCGCAAGCGCCTGCAAAGTCGTCGGTGGAGACAGCGGCTGGAACTTCCTGGCCTTTGACATCATGGTGCCGCTTCTGTCTCCGGACTGCACCTACACGGACGTGGCCGCCTTTCCTGATTTTGCCTATGCGGAATTCATTCCGCCCACCGGTTCCGGATTTGTGAGGATCCCCCTGAAATTCGATGTGGAAGGCCGCTTTTATTTGCAGTCCAAAAAAGCACCCTACGCGGGGCGGAAGCTGGTTGTTTTCGCCACGGTGAAAAAAATCAGCAATTATAAATTCGAGCTGTTCATTTCCAATGTTTCACCGCCGTAAGAGGAAACAAAGCATGAAAACAAAACCGATCAGCCTTCCGCGGATTCTGCTGGCTGCCGTCCTCGCCGCAAGCATAAGCTTTACACCGGCCGCCGCGCAGGAATTCCGGACCATCAACGCCATTCCGACACCCGGAATAATTCCTCCGGGCGCCGCCCCGGTTGAGGAGTTTCGTCCGATCGCCAAAAGCGCGGCCGCCGATTCCGTGAAGAAGCTGATGGGCGCCTGGAACGGCGGCGGAATTCAACAATACCTGGGCGACGATTTTTACGACAAGAGCGGGCTTGCCGACGCAATCAGCACCAAGGTTCCGAAAGACGCAGCCATTCGAATCATGTCCGTGCAGGGCGTTCAGACGCTTCAGCAGTTTCAGAGAAACAAAGATGGAGGTGGCCATGAAATGATCAGCGAGGTTTCCGTGACGGCGGACACGCAGATTGAATATAATGATCCGACAAAAGGGTTTGTTAAATTCGGCGGGGTCAATGAATATATTCTCAGAATTACGGAGGAGGCGGCGCAATAACCGCCGCGGGCATTTGGCGCTCTTCCCCGAATTTCGCGCTCTATCGCGCAGGGTTTCGTCCTGGTCGGACGCAATAGGAGAGATTCCGTGAGACTTCAAAGCATCCCGCGTCGCGGCGGCGGAATAACCGGCTCTGTCCGGCGGCTGGCTTGTGTTTTTCTGATGATGTTTATCTGCCTTGCGCCGGCCGACGTGACCGCCCAAACGGAAGGCGCGCTGCAAAGAGCGGCAAATGCCGTTCTTCCGGACTGGCAAATATCCGGCAGCAACACTTTTCGGCTGGAATACTACGATTATCAAGGGGATGAAGCCCAGGCCCCTTACAGTTATGAAGGACTGACCTCCTATGATGAAATCGGCCTCAATTTCAGCAGGCGCAAAAACCCCTATGATCTCTGGAAGGGGGATATATTTGGCGTGATCAACGGGTCTCCCTACCGCAGCGCCGATTACGGACTGGTTCCGGAACGCATCCATCTCATGAGGGAAAAAGGAGACATTGCTCTGCCTTTCCGTGTGGAACTGGGCGATGTGTATTCCTACTACACCTACAGAACCCTGCAGACGTCTCTCAAGGGCGTTCAGGTTGATCTGCAGCCTTTTGCCGGCTCGGCCTCCAGGCATTCCGTGCTTTTATCCTCCGGCGCCCGTCTTTCCTCCTGGCGCCATCTGAA
Organism: Smithellaceae bacterium; assembly: GCA_028693285.1. Lineage (GTDB taxonomy): Bacteria > Desulfobacterota > Syntrophia > Syntrophales > Smithellaceae > UBA8904. The sequence goes on along the minus strand of JAQUVQ010000002.1, from coordinate 64,461 downwards.
TTTCCGCGACAGCTATTTCAACGGCGGCTCCTATTTAATCGAAAACCCGACGTTTGGCCGCTACAGTCTGAATATTGCATACAACACGCGTCAAAGCGACGAAGCCCGCAACATTCTCCAGCGCACTCAAATGGTTTACAGCTTAACCGGCCAGCATACGCTTCAGGCGAAAAACCAGAAACTGCTTCTGGAAGGCGAGCTGGGACTGTTTCGAGGAGATCATGACGGCGCGGCGGATGCGCAAAGCGGCCAGAACAAAAGCGACAGGGGGATTTTTTTTCAGGCGTCCGGCTCCGGCAAACATCCATTCACTTACCGGCTGCGCTATGAAGAATACGGCGAAGACTACCAGCCGACAGGCGCGTCCATTACACCGGCCTTGCGCAACCTGGAAGGACATGCGGGCTGGCTTTTTGCGAGGGGGTATCAACTGCGGCTGCGGGCCCAGGGCAGAAGAAATGATCTCGGCCGCGCCAATCCGACGGATGCGTCTCTTTTCGGCGCGAATCTTACCGGGCCTTTGGGATCACTGGATGTCTTCCGCCAGGATGCGAAAAACCGGACGGATTCAATCGACAATCTAACACACAATGTAAATCTGAATGTCAATATTCCCAAAATTGCCGGCTGGACGGGACGGCTGGGCTACCAGTATCTCAATTTTTTCAACCGTCTTCCCGATGCGGGGGACAGCGCTTCCCATCAATTTTCGCTAAGCGCGGATCATTTGCTTGATTTTTTGGGTTGCCGGGGCGCGGTCACGCCGGGTGTCGTGCTCAGAAAAATCAACAGCGACACCGGAGATTCCTTTGACGTTTCTCCCACTATTGCCTTCCGGCTGACGCGGGGGCCGCACAGCCTGGATTACACCCTGAGCCGGACGGATCAGCGCCGCTATGTCACCGACGGCATCGATATGATCACTACCACCCAGGCCCTGAACTACCGCTTTACCCTGAACAACCATTCCTTTGGTCTGGAACTTTCCTCCGGCTACCAAAATCCCGATCCAGGCCAGACCATCGATTATTATAAACTGGCGGCATTCTGGACTTATTCTTTTGATAAACCGGCAAAAACTCCGGGGCGCGGCAAAGCGGCGGAAGAACGAAGAGAAATCCCTGAAATGCCGGCCAAAGCATTTGATTTGGCTTCCTTCGCGCCGGGCGCAAAAATGGACGAGGCCGAAAAGCAATTAATCGCCAAAGGCATTGTCAACCCGGTGCGCCAGGAAAACTTTCTCCTTTACGAAACCAGAGTGTTTGATGAAATAGACCTGCGTCAGCGGCTGGTCTTGATTCAAAAAAACAATGCATTGAACCGGTCCGCCGTCATCATCGATTTTGCCTACCTGGAGCAGCCTGATGATATTATGCAGACGTTTCAGAGGATTCTGTCCATTCTTCTGGATCGCTACGGCAACCCGTCCAATTTTTATGAAAAGGGAGAGACGGGAGGCCGGCTTTTGTCCGATATTCGAAACGGCCGTTTTATTCGTCTGACCGAGTGGTCGCGCCCCGGCGGCGTGATCCGTTTCGGCATGCCCCGGCGGCTTGACGGCCAGGTACGCATGGAGATTCAGTTTGCGGAAAGCTTCCCGCCTTTGAGCGAAACCCTGTGGAGTCTGGAGGAAATAAAATAGCCGGATGATCGCGCCCGGCTCCTGTTGCTGGAGCGTGGGAATGGGTCCGGACTGCGCCGATGCGGAACAAGACGGGGAAGGCCTGAACATCATGAAGCGCCCGGGGCGATGCCTCATGCCCCCCCTGCCATCAGTCACGGTCGAGATCGGACAAGGTCCTGTAAAACACCTGACGCGCCTGTTCATCACGGAGTATGCCCACATGCGAGGCATTGAAACCGTAACTTTTATGCGCGGATAAATGGATATTCCTGTTCAGTTGGCTTTGCAGCGTGATGGTTCCGTCGCTGCTGTCGCCGGTCTTGTAACCGAAAAACAGGTAGAAGGGAATGGCCTTATGCTTCCCTTCCGTGTAAAGCTCGTTCAGAAAGGGGCTTCCCGCCGCCACGTCATGCCAGGAAGGCACGACGGCGGGCGCATACTTAATGCCGGACGCCGCCGCCTCGACGCCGCCGTAGGGAGAGTTGAAGGAGATGCAGCCCTTGAGATAGGGCGGAACGCCGTCAGCGGACAAATGCTGAATGGTGGATAGAGCCACCAGCCCTCCCATGCTGTGCGCGACGATGATGAGGCGGCGCAGGCGGCCGGGATTGTTCGCTTCGGCATACTTGATGATGTTGGCCAGGTTGGCGCCCAGTTTTTTCAAGGGCAGGCCGGAAGGATAAAAATAAAACCAGGGCTGGTAGCGCTTCCGGTCGATTCCGCGGACCATGTATTGAAAATCCCTCGGCGTGCCCGCGACGCCGTGCACAAAGAGCACCTGCGTCTTTCGAGGATTCATCGTCTCAAAGGAAAAAATATACTGCTGAGTATGCGCCATGAAAACCTTGAAATCATAAAGGCCGATCTCCCCGTAGCGGGGATCGAAGAATTCATCCTCCAGCGATTCGTAAACATAGGAATGCCGCCGGACCTTTTCTTCGAAAACCAGATCGGTTTTCGAAGGAGCGGCCAGATTGAGTTTTAAATCCGGTCCGATGACGGACAATCCGTCTTTGACTTTTTGTTTTGCAATCGTGACCGGCCGAGGCAGGCGGCCCACGCATTCATGCGCTTCGAAATAACCGTTTTCATCGAGGTCGGCGAAGAAATAAATTTCATAAACACCTTCGGGCAAATGGATCTGATAGTAATCCAGGGGCGTCTGCATGGGAGAGCGGGCGGCGATTTCTCTTTTTTTAAATTTGTCCGTAAGCGCCAGCAGAAGGATGGGACCCGCGGGTTCCCGGTCAAAAGCGAGCTTGCCCAGAAGAAGATAGGCATCCTCCGGCGCAAGCTGCATCAGCAGCTCCGCGCTCTGCTCCCGGCTGAAGGCCTCCCTGGCCTCCTGCTTAGCCTGCCAGAACCCGAGATAATGATTCACCGCCGTGCAGCCGGCAAAAAGAAGAACGGCCAGGCAGAGCAAACATCCTTTCCATAAGCGTTCCATAGATTCTCCTGATGTTGATGTCCATGATTTTTGAAAACCGAATGAACCATAAATAAAATCAGTCCGCCTGTCAATTCAGCAAAATCACCTTGAAAAAAACACTTGATTTCCAAAATCCGATGATTTAATGCGATGCCAAGCGAGGGAATGGTTTTTTCCCGGTTCCGGCGGTTGCACGGTTGCATGGACAATCAGGTTGCCAAAGTCATAAAAGGCATTTAAGCACATTCTTACGGTTGATGTGTACTTCGCTTGCTGAAATTTTCTCCATTCCGTTTCGGGCCGGAAAAAGAACTTTTCCGGTCTTATTTCCTTTCCTGCCTATTCTCATTCTGCTGGCCGCCGCTGCGCCGGTCGGGGCCGGTGAAGACTTGCTGATTAAAGCGCCGGCGGAATCGGCGTTTGTCGAGCTCAACTCTTCCTATGTTCCACCCATGACCATCGAGGGCTGGGCCTGCGGAACGTCGGGCGCCGAAGCGGGACAAAAAACCGTCGATCTGGTGTATCGCCTGCGTCTGGCCGAACAGGGATTTAAAAACGCTTCCGCCGGATTAAAAAACTCCTACGAAAACCGCAAAAAAACTCTCAAGGCGCCGGCCGTCTTCCAGGGGCTTTCTCTTCCCGAAGTTACCGCCACCATGGCCGTTTCCCTCAACCGGTTTCCCAAAAATATCGGCGAATTCAACGCGGACCTCAACCGCCTGCAAAAAGACCTAAACCAATCTTTAAAAGAAAAGCCCGATCGTTTCTTCGGTGTTGATATTTCCAAACGGATGCTTTCCGAAAGCCATCTGGCCGACAGACTGCGTCTGGAAACCTGGCAGGATGACGGCGCCTACCAGGTCTGGAGCGCGATTGACTGCTATTCCGTCGCGGATCTTCAATCCATGCAAAGTTCGATCAGCCAGGCGCTGTCGGCCGCTTTGACGGCCCGCGACGAACTGATCAAGACGGCGGCACAAGTCCACGACGGACAGGGGGCGGCTTTTACGCTGCCGCGATAAGGCACTGATCATGACGAAACTTTTTTCCAGAATCTTCTTCATTTTGCTCTTGATTGCCTTTGCGCAGTTCGTTCCTTCAGGGGCGGCGGCGAACGCCGAGCTGGAAGAAATCCGCCGTCTGGAAACGCTGCTGTTGACCCCCTGCGACAAGCCGCTGGCGTACATGACGGAGCTGGTGCGCCTGGGACAGACTTACCAGGATCAGGAACGACAGCGCCTGGCGCTCTACCGCGGCATTCTGGATACCCACCGCCTGGTCCTGGCCAATTTTCTGACGGACAATGCCGATAAGGCAGGCGCAACCGCCGGCCCCTTTCGCGCGCGCTATGATCAGCTTTACCAGGAGGCCGACCGCGAGGGGATGCTCAGGGAAGCATCTTATGAAGATGTCCCCGAATATATGAACATGGCGGACATGGCCGTTCGCGTGTGGCAGTATGACGCCGATCAAGACAGGCGATATTACGGCAGCGAGGCCAGCGTCGGCCGTTGGGCAAAAAAGCAGGAAGATCTCGGCAATAAGCTGTTTTTCGTTGAAGCACAGCGCGCCGGCGCCGAGCATCTGCGCAAAGAAATGATTCGGCTCAAAGAGGATTGGAAAACCGCGCGGGCGGAGTACTTTAAAACCATGGAAGCCGATCCCTACAAGGATCACTTTTCGGAACTGGACCGCCGGGCTGCTTTCATGACCGACACGCTGCGCAGGGAATATGAAAGCAACCGCCAGGCTTTGACCATCGCGGCGCAAAGCGGCAGCTATGAGCACTGCCTGGGCGAAATCGTGGAGAGCTCCACATACACGGCCTTTTCCGAAAATTCCGGTTTTTCTCCCCCGCCGACAATATATCAGGCGGGCGACGCCGGAACGGTGGAGGCTCTGCCCGGCATGGGTTTCCGCATGCCCAAACCCGCTGTTTTCGACAGGATCAAGGCGGCGCAGACCGATATCCCCGAAGAATTTCCCCTGGACCTGCCGCTGAAATTTGATCCGCTGCCCTACATCAAGACGGAAATCGAATGCCAGAAAATCAAGATAAAGGCCGAAAAAGACGCCATCATCGCCATGGGAACCTACCTGACCGGTCTGAAAGGGACGGGCGGACTCCTTGTCGGAGAAGGCTTCAATGTATTTCACGGCGTCTGCGAAGGTTTCGGGTCTGTCGGCAATATATTGCTCGGCATCGGCTACGCCCAACTGCATCCGATTGAAGCCTATGAAAAACTCAATAAAACCAAGAATGACATGGTTTACCTCTGGGAAAGTTCGGATGCCAAGCAGGCACTGATTGAAAAGGGAGTCGGTTCCATTGCCGATTATTTCCGGGGAATCGGCTCCGGCTTCAACCTGCTGCTTATCGATGATCCGCCGGATGGAGTTTATGACCGCCAGACGATGGAAGACTGGCGGCAGAGAGCGGAAGAAACGCAGTTGGCCCGGAAGATGCTGACCAACACGGAAATGCTCGTGGGCAGCATTCTGGCCGACGTCGCCACGGGCGTCATCCTGTCCAGGGGTTCACAGGCCGCAAAACTGGCCGCCGAGGCGGCGGACACGGCGGGGGATCTGTCGCAGGCCGCCGCCAGAGCCAAAAAGCTTGAGGAAGCGGCCGCCCGGGCGGGCAAGACTTTAGATGATGTTCCCAGTGTCAAGACCGTCGAACATCTGGCCGACGACATCAGAAAAAATCAAGATGCGCTGATGAAGCTGGAAAGGGATTTATCCGGCAAGACGAGGGATATCCCCTACGACCCCAAAATGCTGCGCACGCCGGAAGACCTGCTGGCCGATGCGTCAACAGTTGACACCAAGGGAGGAATGAACGCCTACGTGCGGCTCAACGAAGATCTGGGAATGAAAGTGAGCAACCAGCCGATCATCAAGGGCGACACTCCGGCGGCGGTTTTGAGCCGCAAATCCCGTGATCTCGACGATGCCGGACGAGTCTATCTTCAGGATATAACAAAAGATTCATCGATCGGACGCCTTCCGCAGGTGAAGGATCGGTATTACATCGTGCAGGACGCATCCGGTGCGGCAAAAACCGTGCGCAACCTGGCTGAGATCCCCGACGGCGCCAGTTACAAGGTTGTGGATGTCATGGAACACATACCCTCCTCCATGCACGCAGACAAGCTGGCCGGGGCGCAAAAGCTGACCGCCGATCATGTCCGGGCCTACGAGGCCTTTATGAGGGACATGAACGCGAAAGGCTATGTCTGGACGGACAACAAACTGAGCAACTTCGCCTTTGAGACGGTGGATGAGGCCAAGGGCGTCTATCGCGTCGTGCCGCTGGATACGGGCGGCTTCTATAAAGTCGGGGATCTCCCGTCGGGCGTCAACATGTCCAAAGCCGATTTCGCCCGGAAGATGCAGCGCGCATACGACAAAGGAGTCGAAGCAAATGTTGAGGGCGCCCCCGGCAAGATGTTAGCCGTTTCCCAGAATATGGTGGATGAAGGAATTCCTGAAAGCATGCTGGATCAGGTCGACGACATCATGGGCGTAAGAAAAATCAATCCGCAGGCGGAGCAGATGGTCAATACGTGGGACAGCGGTTATCGCATGTCCTCACCCAAAAATCCCCAGGGTCAAGCCTATTCCCATGCCGGGGACTACGCCCGGGAATCGGGAAAAGCCGATGATGTCCTTACCCGGGAGGTTTCCGAGGCCGCTGAAGCCAGCCAGCAGGCCAGGAAACTTGAATACGCCAAAACCCGGGCTTCTCTGGATGCCCAGAAAGTCCGGCTGGAACAAATCAACAGTCAACTGGATGCAGGGGCGCAAAAGCTTGTTCAGGCGGATATTGTCGAGAAGTCCGCCGCTGCGACCGCGGCCCGGACATCCGTCAATACGGCCCGGGAAGGCGTGCAGACGGTTGCCGGAATTCAGGCCGCCCAGGAAAGAATCCTCTGTCTGGAGATCAAGGAAAAGATTCTGTCCGGCATTCAGGCCGACTGGATTACCGAAGGATGGAAAAATTGTCAGAAGCTGGGACTCACGTTTGAAGGTGGCCGATGAAGCAATTATCTGTCAATATCAAAATATTAATTGCTTTAATGTTGATTATCGGGTCAGGCGCGCTGATGATGCCGCCGCGCTCTTTGGCCCAGCAGAATCAGGCCCCCGCCCAGGTAAAAGAAGAGTCGCCGCAGGAGTTTGTCGATCGTAACCTGGCTGCCGCCCGCAAGCGCCTGGCCGCCGCCCGAAGCCGCTACCGGCAGAGCCGCGGACCGGCCGATCTGGCTCAGAGCCCCATCGATCCGTCGGTCATACTCCAATCTCTGCCCAGGCCCCGGAAACTGAAGTTCAGCTTTCGTCAGCCGGAAAAAATTGAAGAAATCAAACCGGCGCCTACCGTGCCCGGTACCTGGACCTTTTATCCGGGGTATTTAAGCTTCTCCGGTGCAGGCAACCAGTCCGGCTTTTCCGCCAACGCGGCGACGGATGAGCTCACCTCCGCCCTGCTGCGTCTGCCGCGAAATCTTCCTTTGGCCGCAACCGCTTCGATCATCGGCGTCAACAGCCAGTCGCACCCTGTCGAGAAGTGTTGCCTGGAATACAAAATTTTGAAAAATAACGACGGCTCCTTTGCCGGTTCCCAATGCATCCGCACGGCTCAGGAAAAATACATCTCCGTTCAGCAAAACATTGATCCGCGCGCCTGGTCCGACCGGATCGGCTTTCGTCTGACCACAAGCGAAGGAAAAATTCTGGGCAACGGCGCTGCCGTGCGGTTTGATCAACCCGGCCCGGCCGCAGTCACGGCAACGCTCACCGGTCAATACAAGGCGGAGGAATTCACGCCCCAGAACAAACAATATTGTCAGGTTTTCGATTATGCGACGGAACTCATAGACAATTCCAAACCGGCCCGTTATCGCCTGAACATTCAAAACTTCAACGTCACCGATCGCTGGCATAATCCCGGCGACAAAACGGTCATTACCGGCGACTGGAAAATTCCGCAAAACAAGGGCGAACAAAAACAGAAAATTGATGTGGAAGTGATCGCGGTCAAGGGCCTCCATCTGGACGGCAAGGATTACACGAAAACTCGCAGCGAAGCGGATGGTTATGATCTTTTTGCCAGGGAAAACGAAGATTTTAAAGGGGTGTACTTTAGGAACGACAAAAAGGCCCCCCGTCTGATTCTGCAGCGGGCGTGGCCGTTTGACAGCGTCAAAATCGACGGCAGCCGGGGCGGTTTCAGAGAAGTTCTGGAACCGGTCTCGAAATGGCCAACCGCACTGACTTACGCCATCGAAGGCGGCGGACCGTTTGCGGTCAGCCAGGACGGTGATGTGCAGCCGCTGGGCAGCATCGGCGAGGCGCGCTTGAACATTCAACTGGGTCAGCATTGGTCTCTCTTCCGCAAGCTCACCGCCAATCGCTGGCAGGCTGTTTTGGATAATGCTCTGGCCGACGGCGCGGTTTCGCCAGGGGGAAGCTATTCGGTGGCGCTGCAGGTGCAGGGCCCGGCCGATATGGCCAAGTACAAAGTGAAATGGAAAGGCGGCCAGTGGAAAAATCCGCAAGCTAAATTTGAAAAAATGGGCAATGCCTGGCAGGCGCAAAATGTTGTCGCCGTTCCCGGGGGAACCAGGATGGGAACGGTTCTTCAACTGGATGTGGAGGTGACGGTCGGTGACGCTGGCGATGAAGATGTCCGGCTTTCCTGGTCCCGGCGGTTGAATGTCGTCCCCAGCGTCGCCTCCCTGGAGTTGACGCTCGCCGCCAAGTGCAGACCCGCTTCCCGCGACGGCGTCGATTTGTTCTTTCCCAATTATCATCCCGACGGCAACCGGTTTGCGGCTCTGCCGATCTATCGGGACGATAAAGGCAACGAGCTGGCGCCGGAAACCATCAAACGTTTTCTTACCGGGGCTTCTTTGCGTTTGAAGAGCGACACTCCGGCGGTGGCCATGGCGGACGGAAACGGCGGCCAGACGGGACGAACGGCGGGAGAAGCCTGGATCAGCGCCGAGTTGGGCGGCATCGATCTGGACCCGCGCGGACAGTTTGAAACCGCCAAAGGGGCCATGCTGGCTTCCAATCAAGTTAAAGTGACGGCCAATCAGCTTATCCTTTCGCGGGGAAAAGCCTCCGGCGGCTTCACCCCTTATGTTCTGAGAGTCATCGGTCCGGCGGCCATGGATCAATATCAGGCGCTCTTCCATTTTGAAGGCGGCAGCACCGGAACGCCTTTTATTCAGGGCGAGGATGGAGGCTATTCGGCCGGATTGTCCGCCGTTGCCGCCGTTAAAAAAGTGGAAATTCTCAAAGGCGGCAAAACAGTGGCCATGCTGCCTTTCTCCGACAACGTGGTTGTTGCTCAGGCAGGCATCCGGCTGATGCCGGTCACCGTGCCGGGCCGGGTGATCGACACCATCCCGCTTGTGGACGCGGGAAGCCTGACCACGCAAACGGACTGCCGCAGGCAGCTGCGCACTCAGTATCCCGGCGAATACGGGAACCTTTCGGATGCTGCCCTGGATGAGGTTTGCGATACGATCCGCGAGGCGGAAAAGAAAGAAATCAAAGAGCAGCGGGCAACCCAGAAAGAACAGAAAAAAATTCTCAAAAGCCTGAAAAATGAAGGCCGTCAGCTCATGGTGTTCGGCGATTCCACGCAGTTGGGCGCCGCCGTTACCGGGCATTTCGATCCGGACCGGATGCACTGCCGCTGGCGGCTGGATCAGGGCGGATCGCTCAAATTCGAGCAGGCGCAAAGTCCGATCACCCGCGTGGGCGGCGACGGCGCATGTTTTAATGACGTAAAGGGATTTCAGGGAAATTTCGACACGGAAGCCACGGCTACGGTGGAATTGATTTACGCTCATCCGGCGGCGGGCCAGGGTCAGTTTATACCGGGCGGCACACAGATCATGCGCGCCGATGTGGACGCCAAACAGGTGGAAGAATGGGTCAACAACTGATGAATCGACGCAGTGCTTTTTTTACGTCGGCGCTGCTGATGCTTTTGCTTTTGCCGTGCTTTGCCGTTTTCGAAGCGCCGGCGGCGGGACTCGGCTCGGAAAATGTTCTTGGTCGGGACACGCAGCCCGTCTTTTCCCCCGAGATGAAACGGCAGCTTCAGGACCGGCAGCGGCCCGCGGCGCAGATGACGGCCGAAGGCAAGCTCAGCCCCGGAACGTGGACAGTCAAAATTCTGGAAAACCGGGTGATCTCCGGCCACAACTTCGTGAATACGGCCCAGCCGCTTTACAATTTTACTCTCAACGGAGTCACGTATACTTTCGACAGAACACAGGTGGCCGATCCGGCGCTGCTTTTAAAAACAGCCGTCACCATTCAGACAAAAGGCGCAGGTTCGCTAAACCTCAATGACCCCGAAACTCTGTCGGCGGTGAAGCAATTGCAGCAGATGAGCAACGGAACGCTCCATATCGTATCGGAAACACCGTCTCCCGGGCCTGGGCCCGGCCCCGGTCCCGCGCCCGGGCCGCCGGTGGCCTGCATGCCGGCGATTTATCCTCTGAACGGAAATGTCGGAACCTGGATTTTCCTGCGGCTGGAGACGCTTCCGGCAAGCTGCGCCATTGACCAGAATCCCGCCGGAGCGCCGATCATCGGCATTCAGAATCCCCATACCTCCTGTTCGGATGCCGGCAGCAAGGTGTTCTTTGACGTGATCAGCGGCGAACCGATTACGCCCGGCGCCGGATTTTCCACCTATAGCGGCATGTGCGGCAGCGGTCTGCGGGCGGTGGAAGCATCCTCCATCAACAACCAGTTTACCATCCTGATCGGCCAAACCCGCTATCAGGTGACATTTTCGGCGGGGAACGGCGGATTGCAGCCCGTTCCCTACAGTCATTTCGGACGCTATAATTCCATTACCGTTTACGACGCATCCGTGAGGGCCCTGCCATGAAAAAATACTTAATGGTCTTCATCCTTTTGCTGATCGCCCTGCCCGGACAGGCCCAGGAAATGAGGCAATGGTCTCCCATCCGCAGCAAGGCCCATGCAACGGCAAAACTGCCGCCCGGCGCAAAGCCGGTGGAACCGTCGCAGCCGCTGCCTTCGGGAACTCTGGCCCGCGCCGCTCAGGAGATTGCCGCATCCTGGAACAGTCCGGACTTCAAAAAACTCGTTTCCGGGAACTTCTACGATCAGCAGCGCCTGACGGACGCCATGAACACCGAAACCGCCAAAGACGCCCGGCTGAAAGTTCTCAACAGCCACAGCGCTTCCATGTTGAATCAAACGATTGTTCCCGATCCGCAAGGCGGGCATCTGCGGGTCAGCAACGTGTCGGTCATTCTGGAAACACGCGCGGAGTTCAACGATCCGAAGCAGGGATTCATTTCCGCGCCGGGCACCAATGAAATGGTGATGGAGGTCGTGGAAAAAATTGATTAGCGGATCCATCTTCCGGAAATCAAAAATCATCTGTTTTCTGCTGGGCCTGATGCTGTGCAGCCCGCCCGGGGCGGCTTTTGCCGTTGACGTCCAGGCCATTTTTCCCGGCTGGTCCGTTTCCGGCCAGAACAGCATGCACCTGGACTACTACAATTCCCACGGGCCGGACGGCGCCTACCTTCAGGAAGGCTGGAGGCCTTACAACGATCTCAATATCCGGTTTCAAAACATTCAAAACCCCTACAATACCATCAAAGGCTACGCGTCCGGCGCCATCAGCGGATCGCCCTACCGCTCCCCCCAGTACGGCGTGATCCTGGAGCGCTTCAACATCAACCAGGAAAATGGAGAAGCGCCCGTTCCCTACCGGATGGACCTGGGCGACTTTCACGGCTTTCAAACCCCCCGCGTTCTTCAGCGTTCGCTCAAGGGCGCCCAGCTTGAGCTGCAGCCCGGCCAGTTTTTGGGAGCGCAAAACTCCCTGCTGCTCCAGGGCGGCGGCGCGTCCCGGGATTTTTTCGACAACCGTCTGGCGGACAATCTTTTTGGCGGGGCCTCCTGGATGATGAACTGGAGCCGGACAAGAGCGTCGTTGAATTTTGCCTACAACGATCAGGCGCCGCAATCCGGCACTCCCGATTTGCGCCAGTATGTGACCGGGCTGGCCGTCAATCACAATTTCAATTTTCTGGCCCAGCAGTTGTCGCTGGATGCCGAGCTGAATTATCTTCGGGGGGACAACGCCCAAAACGGCGAATCCTTCAAGGATGAAGGGCTGGGCGCGTTTGCCCAGTTTCAGGGACGCGGTAAAATTCCCCTGACCTACAGCCTGCGCTATGAAGAATACGACAAAGCCTATATTCCCCGCGGGGGCGTCGTCAGCGCCGGGCGGCGCACCATAGACGCCCGCGCCGGGTGGCAATCCGCCTTGAACTATTCGATTACCGGCCGGGGTCAATACTATCGCGACGGCATCGGTTCGGCGGTCACCACGGATACGTACGTCTGCGGCCTGGGCGTGAGCGGCGCCGTGCCCAATCCCTGGGTCAGGGGCGTCAATGCCGGCCTGGACGCCTACCGTCAGCAGGCCGAATCCGACCCGGCCAAGACCATCATCCATGCGCTTTCCGCCAATCTGACCAGTCCGCTGCCGGCCGGCTGGACATCCCGTCTTTCGGCCAATATTCAGGATACCCATGTGGTCTACGGCATATCCGCCGACAACCGCACCCAGCAATACGGATTTGATTTGGGGCATGGTCTGGCGCTGGCCGGTTTTTCAGGCCGGGCCAACGCCGGAATCGTTTACAGCATTTTGCGCCAGACCGGCCAGAACTCCGATGATCTGGGATTGAATTTTTCCTCCTTACTGAGCCGGGGCCCCCTGAGTTTCAGCCTGAGCTACCGGCATCTGAATCAGGATCGCCAGACCGGACTGGTGGACAATCTGACCCACGGCCTCAACGCCGCCTGTGAATATGCCTACAAACGGCATCAACTTCGCCTGGAAGCGGATTACGGCTACCGCAAACCTCAGAACTCGGACGAGAGCGCGGATACCCGGATTGCCCTGACCTGGACCTTCAGCTTTGACCGGCCGGCGGCGCCCGTAAAGGCGGCGCCCGCAGAGGCCCCGCCCGCGGAAGCGGCGAAGGCCGCCCCTGCTCCGCCGGAAATTGCGCCGGACGTCCAGCCGCCCATCCGGTCGCTGGCTGATCTCAGCCCCGGCATGCCCATGGACCGGGCTTTGGCGGGCCTGGAAAAAAGAAACATCAAGGGGGGAACCCGCGAAGGGCGGAATCTCGTTTTTGAAACCGTCTGGTTTGACGATGTTTCCCAGCGCCAGAGGCTGGTGCTGACCGAGCAGATGAAGAAGCTGGAGCGGACCGCCGTCATCATTGATCTGAACCAGGTGGGAGAACTGGACAACGCCTACCAGTTGTATGAACGGATACGAACGCGGCTGAACCGCGAGTTCGGCGCCGCGACCACACAGGAAGTGGGTGCGTTCAGCCCCAGTCTGGCCCAGGATCTGCGCGACGGAAAATTCATCCGCATCAGCGACTGGAAAACCCCCGCCGGCGTATTGCGCCTGGGCATTCCACGCCGTCTGGACGGCATTGTCCGAATCGAAGCGCAGCACGCTCAATCCTTCCCGATGTCCGGCTATGTTTCCTGGAGCGTAGAGGAAATACAGTGACCGATGCTCCCGGATCGGGTTGACAGGCCGAAATAAATTGCCTATCGTGCGCCTCCGTCAAAAGAGCCCAACGGATCAGCCGCAATACTGACGATGCGACGGCCGCCGCCCGAAGATCCGGCTTCTGACGATCCTCGCCGAGCAAACCGATCCCTTGGCCGTCCGGAGGAACTTTTTGAAACATGATATCCTTGACTTGGCACAATGCTTTTTCTATACTGCGGCCGACTTCGGCAAAGAGGACGCCATGCCTGAAATTATCGCGATTCATTCCTTTCGAGGCGGAACGGGAAAAACCAACACCACGGCCAACCTGGCCTGCCTTCTGGCCCGAAAAGGCCGGCGCGTCGGCGTCGTGGATACGGACATCCAGTCTCCCGGCATTCACGTGCTGTTCAACCTCGATCCCAAAGACGCGCCCCATACCTTAAACGATTTTCTCTGGGGCAAATGCGACATCGGACGCGCGGTTTACGACGTGTCCCGGATTCTCGGAGCGGAGGATAAAGAAAAGCTTTTTCTCATTCCGTCGAGCATCCGCACGGGTGACATCGCCCGGGTCCTGCATTACGGCTACGACATCAATCTGCTCAAGGAAGGCTATCAGAAAGCGATTGAACAATTTGCGCTCGATTATCTTTTCATCGACACCCATCCGGGCTTGAACGAGGAGACGCTGATGTCGATCGCCGTCGCCGACACCCTCCTCATTCTGCTGCGCCCCGATCAGCAGGACTATCAGGGAACAGCCGTGACCGTCGAGGTGTCGAGACAGCTTGAAGTTCCCCGAATGTTTCTGATCGTCAACAAAGTCCCCACGGCTTTCCCGGGCGACGCGCTGGCCGCCAAAGTGACGGCGGCATACAACTGCGACGTGGCCGGCGTCCTGCCGCACGCCGACGAAATGATGGCGCTGGGCAGCTCCGGCCTGTTTTGTCTGATGCATCCGAATACGGCGCTTGGCCGGGCGATGGAAGATATCCTTCGGAGAATTACGGCATGAATCCGGGCGCAAAAAAAATCCTCCTGGCCGGTTTGGCCTTTGCCGTCGTCTATGGGCTCTTGAACAGCCTTTCCAACATTTTCCTGCTGCCCTCCGCGCCGATCATCTCCATGCGGCCGCAGATCGCTCTTCCGATGGTCGTGGGCATTCTGGTCCATCCACTGGCCGGCTTCATCACTGGATTTGCGGGCAACATGTTCGGCGACGCCGTTTACGGATTCGGCGCTCTTAAATTCTGGAACTGGCATATCGCCAACGGCCTTATGGGATGGATTCCGGGGCTTGTCGGCTACGGGGGAATCCGCCGCATCGGCACGGTGCGGGAATTCGGCATCCTGCAGATGAGCCTGGTCGGGGCCAGCGCCGCGGGCGTTGCGGCGGCGGTCGTGCTCGACGTTTTCTTTATTCATCTGCTCACCTTTCCCTATTCCTTTCCGTCCTGGATTCTGCCTGCGTTTCTCACCGACGCGGTCAACGCTTTCATTCTGGTGCCGGTCATTCTCCTTCTGGCCCGCCGCATTCGCCTGACGCTGGAGACGCGGACCATCCTGATGATCACCGGCCTTCTGCTCGTGAGCATTCTGGCCACCGCCGGCGCCATCACCTGGGCGGTCCTCGACGATCTGGTTTCCCACAGCGCGATGGTGGAAAACTTTTACATCGCCGCCGTCGTTTCCGTCCTGCTTTTAGTCGCGGGCTTTATCGCCGCGATCGTTTTTGTCCGAAAGGTGACCGATCCGCTGGCGGATCTCGCCCAAGCCGCGCAAGCCGTGGAACAGGGCAACTACGATCTGCCCGGACTGGCGGGCGTGTCCGCGCGCGCAGACGAACTGGGCCGGCTGGCCCGCATTTTCGAGCAGATGGCCGGAAAAGTCCGGGAAAGGGAAAAAACGCTCCAACGACAGGTCGATGAACTGAAAATTATCATCGACCGGAAAAAGCAGGCGCAGGATGTTTCCGAAATTGTTGAAACGGAATATTTCCTTGCGCTGAAAGAAAAAGCCCGCAAATTCAGGGAAACATAAGGAGAAGACGATGGGGACGATGGACACTATGGCAGCGGCGGTTTTCGACGGCAAACTCAACTATGTCGAGGATTATTCCGTGCCGCCCGTCAAGCCCGGCTGGGCTAAAATACAAGTAAAGATCGCCGGCATCTGCAAAACCGACATGGAAATTTTGAAAGGCTATATGGGGTTCAAAGGCGTGCTGGGGCACGAGTTTGTCGGCATCGTCATGGAATGCGACGACCCCTCCTGGATCGGCAAGAGAGTGGTCGGCGAAATCAACGCCGCCTGCGGGCATTGCGACTGGTGCCGGCGCGATCTGGGGCGTCACTGCCCGAACCGTTCGACCCTCGGCATTCTCAACCTCGACGGGTGCATGGCCGAATATTGCACCCTGCCCATCGTCAACCTGCTGGCGCTTCCGGAAAAACTTTCCGACGAACGAGCGGTTCTCGTGGAGCCCCTGTCGGCGGCCTGCGAAATCCTGGAGCAAATGCGGCCCGCGGGCAACGAACGGGCGGTGATTCTCGGCGACGGTCGCCTCGGCGCTCTTTGCGCCTGGGTGCTCGCCACCGTTTTACCGGTGGTCACGGTGGTGGGGCATCACCCGGAAAAACTGGAGAATCTTCGGTGGCGAAACATTCGGACCGTCCTCCATGAAAAGGATGTTGCGCCCGGCGCGGATATCGTCGTGGAGGCCACGGGGTCGGGCGCCGGAATCGTCACAGCCATGGCATTGTGCCGGCCGCGCGGAACTATTGTGCTGAAATCCACCGTTGCCGTTTCCGGCGACGTCAATCTGGCGCCGATCGTCATCAATGAGCAGACGGTTCTGGGATCGCGCTGCGGACGGTTTGCCGACGGACTCAAAATCATGTGCGAATATCCGGACATGCCGCTGGACCGGCTGATTACCGCCCGCTATCCGCTGGCGCGCGTGGAGGAGGCCTTTGCCCGGGCGACACAGAGCGACGCGCTGAAGGTTCTCCTGGACATTCACCCTTAAACGAAGGCGAAAAAAAGATGAAGCGCGACGTTGGCGACATGCTCACAACCCTGATTCGGAATCAGGCCGACCGGGAAGCTCTGGAAACAACAGCCGGCGCGCCCGGGGAACTTCCGACGCTCGGCGTTGCGCCGATCCGGCGAGGCGAGCGTCACATCGCCTTCGATCTTTCCCGCATCCGCGTTTTCCGCAATCTGCACACATTTGTCTCGCTCCTGGCGGAGGAGATCATCGAGCAGTGCGCTTTCGGCGCCGCCGACATCATGGTGCGCCGCAAAGTGGATTCCCGCCTGACGCCGGAGCTGGCTGCCGCCGGTCTGGATTGGGTAACAATTTATGTAAGGCTCGATGCGGCGGAAGGATTGCCCTTCCATTACCGGAGTTTCGGCGATCGACTGCAGATGATTTTTCTGACGCTCCAAACCGAACGGTGGGGCGGCGCGCTCTTTCCCGGCTATTTCGGTCTGCAACCGTCCGAGGCGTCGGCGCCGCCCGCTCTGCTGTTTCCGTTTCATCTTCACGACGGCGGGGATCCAAACGGCCATTACTATCTGGTGGAGCACAGCCCATCGGGCCATTTTCTGCGCATCACGATTGAGGACGCGGCCCATTCGCGCCTTCAGCTCAAACACATTCCTCATCGCGTGGTCGATCAGCCGCTTCGGCGCTCTTTTTTCACCGACATCTTTTCAACGGCTGAAAAAATCCACCAGGGCATTCTGCACGACGTCCTCAATCATCGCGCCGAGCATGTTGAAACGTCGGCGCACCTGCCGGACTTTTTCGCCTATCTGCGGCAAACCGGCCTGCCCCAACTGCAGCAGATTCGCTTTACCTGGCCCACAGACGACCGGCAGATGATGTTTCTGGAAAAAAGCGACGCGACCGCCCTGACCGAATCGCTCGACATGCTGGCCAGGGAGATTCAACTGCTGGAGGATCCGGCCGTTTTGCATCTGCTGGAAAAGGGGCAGACCGTCGAGATGCTTTCCGGATCGTTTCGCATATATTTCGACGTTTCCCGCTGGGGCGCCTGCCTCAACGTGAGCTTCGACGAAATCCGCGAAAGGCAGGATCTGGCGGATTACCTCGCGTCGATGAAGGCGCTTCGAGCTGCTTTGGCGCTCCATCCCCGGGCGCTCGAGGGCGTAAGGCTTTTCGTCATTCATCATGCAACCGCGGAAGCGCTCGGTCTGCTGAAGGCCTTTGCCGACGCGCAATGCGATTCGCTGACCGCTTTTTTCGTCCAGTACGCCGGCATTGTGCCGAACGATTATCTGGAAACCCTCATGAGCCTGCCGCCTCAGACATTTCGATTTTACGGCCTTCAGAAAATGGAATCGCGCCTCAGACTGGCCGGCAGCTACATGCTGTCACGGCAGTTCACTCCTTTTTCCGGGCTGGAAACGATGGAACAGGCGCTGATCGACGAACAGCCGGATTTCCTGGACGCCATGCGCATGGCGGCGGGACACCTTTTTTTCAAAGAGGCCGATGCGGCCCGGCGGGCAAACCGGCTGCTGCTGCTGGTGGAGGACGGCGGCTACCTCGCGCCGATCATCAACCGCTTTTGTCTGGAGGGGAAAACGCTGGGAGAGGTTTTTGAACACTTCCACCTGCCCCGCCCCGCGGAGGCTTTCCATATGCCGCTGGCGGACTGGCTGGCCCCGGTGTTTCCGGGCAGCGTCGAACATACGAAAAACGGATACGATTATTTAAACGAGGTCGCGCAGGCGTTCGGAAAACTGCAATATCCGGCGCTCAGCATCGCTGTTTCGGATTTAAAAAGAGGTCCGGAAGCCAGGGCCTGCGCCGTCTCGATCCTCAACGCCGCGGAAAACATTCTCCACCGCCTGGGCCTGCTCCTTTCCCGCCGAACGATCGTCATCCTCGGCTCGGCCGGCGCCATCGGCGGCTTTCTCAGGAAGGAACTCGGCCGCCGCCTGACCAAAGGCTGTCTCTTCGGCGTGGACGTCGCCGCGGGAAACGACGCCGCAGACGGCATCCAGGAAGCCAAAACCCTCGATGAGCTGGGAAGCGGCGTACTGAGAAACGCCGACATGTTCATCGGCGTTACCGGCCTATCGCTTCTGCAGCGCGGCCATCTGGAGGAAATTCTCCTAAACGGCAGGCAACCGGCCGTATTTTTCATCAGCGGTTCGACCAAAACGGTAGAGTTTGCCGACGCACAGCATTATCTGCAATCCCTTCGCGATACCCCCAATGCGCGCATCGGCGGCCGGCCGGTCAGCGCCGATTTCAAACCCTTGCGGGATTTGCAGACCGGCATTCTGCAGGGTTACGAAATCCGGCTTGCCTTCACGGATCAGCCGTCCTGCGGCAAGATCCTTTACCTTCTGGGCGAAGGAATGCCGCTGAACTTTCTTTACTACGGCATTCCCCGCGAAATCGTGGACGAAGTCATGGCTCAGCTCTTTTGCGTGTCCTGCGGCCTGATCCGGCGCCTGCGCGCCGCGGCTGCGCTGCCGCCCGCGCTCCTGGCGGTGGACCGCGAGATCGACGCAAACGCCGATTTACTGCCCGGCAAAAAATAACATTGGAAGAGATTTCCGAAAGCGATAAGAATATTTTTAAGATTTATCCGGGCCTTGCTTGCTTCCTGTGCTGTTGCTTTTCCAATTCTATTCGACCATTCACTGTTCAAGCAGTAAGCAATGATGAACGGAGCATTTTTCTCGGATGCTCCGGATCGGGTTGACAGGCCGAAATAAATTGCCTATAGTGCGCTTCCGTCAAAAGCGCCCAACGGATCAGCCGCAATACTGACGATGCGACGGCCGCCGCCCGAAGATCCGGCTTTTGACGATCCTCGCCGAACAAACCGATCCCTTGGCCGTCCGGAGGAACTTTTTGAAACGAGATATCGCCATCGACTATCTGCGCAGCGGCGTCACCCTGCTGGTGGTCGCCCACCATGCCTCTCTGGCCTACAACACCTCCAGTTTCTATAATGCAGACGATTACATGAAATCTTCGGCCCCCGTCGTCGATGCGCTTCGCTTGCTGCCGCTGGACTTTTTCGTGGGCTGGAACGACATGTTCTTCATGTGCCTCATGTTCCTGATCTCCGGACTCTTTATTGTCCCGTCCCTGAACCGGAAAGGCGCCGGCCGCTTTATGACCGACCGCGCCAAGCGTCTCGGCGTTCCGTTTATCATTTCCGTGTTTCTGCTGGCCCCGCTGGCCTACTTTCCGTCATGGCTTTTAAGCAACACCGCGAGCCAGGGCGGCTATCTGCGGGGCTTCTTTACGAACGACGGCTGGGCAAGCGGGCCGGCCTGGTTTATCTGGGTCCTGCTGGCCTATGGCGCCTTCGTCGCACTGGCTTGCCGGTTCACCCCCGGGCTCATGAAAAAGTTATCCTGGACGGCCGCATCGCCGCGAAATCTGGTCGTGGTCTTTCTCCTGGCCAGCCTGGCCGCGACGCTTCCGCTGCGCCTGTTTGTCGAACCCGGACACTGGGCGCATATCGCAGGCCCCCTGTATTTTCACGCCTGGCGATTCTTCTTGTACTTTGTGTGGTTTCTGCTGGGCGTCGCCCTGGGCGGCGCAGATCCGGACCGCTCCCTTTCGCGGGAAAATCTCAGGCCGTGGCCGCTGTGGCTGTTTCTGGGCGGGATCACCTACCTGACGCATGGAACGCTGGAAGTGAACGCCGCCGGCCTCGGCATCACCCCTGCATGGCTGATGAGCGTCATCCTGACCGCCCTCTACTGTCTGTGCTGCACCTTCACGGGGCTTGCCGCCCTCGGGCTTGCCCGCAAATTTTTCCATACCGCCCGCCCCGTGGCGGACCATCTAACCGCCAACGCCTACGGCATCTATGTTTTTCATTATGTCTTCGTGATCTGGATGCAGTTTTTCCTGCTGGGACAGCCGCTTTCCCCCTGGATCAAGTTTGCGGCCGTTTTCCTGACGGCCCTGGCGGGAAGCTGGCTTTTGACCGCGCTGCTCAGAAAGACCCCGGCCAATCAAATCCTTTAGGCAGGACGCCTGAAAAATGCTTTCTAATAATGCCCGTCGGCTTTGGCCTTTCCCTTGAACAGGCGATAAACAAAGAGGGTGTAGCCGATCACAATCGGCATGCCGGCAAGCGCGATGACGGCCATGATCTGCAGCGTGTAAAGGCTGGTGGAGCTGTTGTAAATGGTCAGGCTGAAGTTCGGATCGTTGGAAGCGGTAATCAGGTTGGGAAACTGCGCCGCGCCCGCCGCCAGAAACAGTCCGATAAGCGAAAAAGACGATTCCCAGAACGGGCCTGCGTCATTTTTTTTGCGAAGAGAAAAAAACAATCCGATCAGTCCCGCAAAGGTGATTGCAACCGCGACATAAAACAACGCATTTCCCGACACGCGCGGGATGGCGTAAATCAGAACCACGAAATAAATCACCGCCAGGACGGCATTGATCCAAGTCAAAGTCCGCGCGGCTTCAAATGAACGCTCCTGCACCCGCCCTTCCGTTTTCAGCACCGCCCAGGACGCGCCCTGCAGCAGCACGGCGGCAAGACCGGTGATGCCGAACAGCAGCGGGACGGGACGAAGCAGCGTGAAAAAGCTTCCGGCGTATTCCATTCTGCCGTCCAGCGGCACGCCGTAGATCACATTGCCCAGCGCCACGCCGAACAGCAAAGCCGCCAGCGCGCTTCCGCCAATCAATGCTTTTTCCCAGAGACCGGCGCGCGCCGGATCGTTGGCCCGGAATTCCATCGAAACCGCGCGAAAAATCAAGGCCAGCAGCACCAGCATCATCGCTGAATAAAAACCGGAAAACGCGGTGGCATACGCGTGGGGAAAGGCGGCAAAAAGCGCGCCGCCGCCGGTAATCAGCCAGACTTCGTTGCCGTCCCAGACCGGGCCGATGGAAGCAATGAGCGTATCCTTTTCTTCTTTTGTTTTGCCCAGAAGCGGCAGCAGGGCGGCCAGGCCCAAATCAAATCCGTCCAAAAGCGCGTAGCCCAGCAGCAGGATGAAAATCAAAACAAACCAAAGGATTTGAAAGTTCTGAATATTTTCCATCTTCTTTCTCCATCAAGATTTGATCGGGCACAGCCTGACCAAATCTCCCGCCAACAATCAGTTACAAGTGATGAGCTATCCACTATCCACTATCCGCTATTCCCCCGCCGGCCCCTGTTTGACGATTTTCACAAAGAGCATGACAAACATGACCAGCAACAACAAATAAACCAGGGCAAACATGGTCAGGCTCGCGGCCAGCTCTCCTTTCGATACCACCACGGACGAGGCCTGGGCGGTTTTCATCAGGCCCTGAATGATCCAGGGCTGGCGGCCGACCTCCGCGGTAATCCAGCCCGTTTCATGGGCCAGATGCGCAAGCGGAATCAGAAAAGGCAGGAGCCAGAGATACCACTTTGCCGCATAGAGTCTGCCCGTCCAGAGAAGCAGGGCGCCCAGCAGCCCCATGCCGATAAAGATTCCGCCCAGCGTCACCATGATGTGATAAGCCTGAAACACCAGGTTTACCGGCGGCCAGTCCGTTTTGGGAACCTCACGCAGACCTTTGATTTCCGAGTTGAAATCGAAGTTGTACAAAAAGCTCAACCCTTTGGGAATGTAAAGGCCGTAGGTTTTTTCATTTTCCTCGTCCACATACCCGGCAATGTAAACATCCGCTCCCCGGGCCGTCTCAAAATGCCCTTCCATCGCCGCCGCCTTCATCGGCTGATAATTGATCACCTGAATCGCGTGGCCGTGGGCCGCTCCCAACTGCAGAAGCGGCGTGACCGCGAAGAGAATGATGCCGATTTTGAGCATGGTGCGGGCGGTCTCGCCGTGCAGGCCTTTCCGGACGTAGCAGCCGGCGATCCCGCAAACCAGGACGGTGCCGGTGATCCAGGTGGCCAAAACGGTGTGCAGAAAACGGGCAACGGTGGACGGATTAAAAACAGCGGCGGCGAAATCCGTCAGAATCACCTTGCCCGCGGCGCTCACTTCATATCCGGCCGGCGTCTGCATCCAGGAATTGGCCACGATAATCCAGAAGGCGGATAAATGGCCGCCGATAAACACGAGCAGAGCGGAAACCCAGTAAACGCCGGGCGATACTTTCTTTCGGCCGAAAATCAGCACGCCGACAAAAACCGACTCCAGGAAAAAAGCGATGACGCCTTCGGCGGCGAGCAGCGGCCCGAAAATGTCGCCCACCGTTCGTGAATAACGGGACCAGTTGGTTCCGAAAGAAAATTCCATGACGATGCCGGTGGCAGCGCCGACCACAAAAATCAGCCCCAGCAGCCTGGCGAGCAGATCCGTAATTTTTCGATACACATCATTCTTGGTGGCCAGATGCAGCGTTTCGGAAATCAAAATAATCAGAGCGACGCCCAGCGTCATGGCCGGAAAGAGAAAATGGAATCCGATGGTAAAGGCGAATTGCAGGCGGGCAAGGAGCAACGCGTCCATAGCTTCCTCCGGGATTGTAGTGGAAGGAAGAATATCGAATTGTCCCTCCTTTTTCAATCCCTATTTTCCTGTTGTCATTTCCGGACCAATTGTATTACTGTAGGACCAACAAAATCCTTTCAGGAGAATGCGACATGAAAAAACATCTTTTGATCTTTTTGCTGATTTTCCTCTGGATGGCCGCCGCCTGGCTCCCGGCTGAGCCCGCCTTCGCCGATCCTCCCCAGGACCTTTCGCTGAGTTACGACCTGAAGACCCAGACGCTTTCGGCATCCATCACGCACAAATCAACGTTCACCGGCTTCCACTACATCAAGCAGGTTCAGATCAAAAAAAATCAGGAGCCGCTTGAAACCGCCGATTATGATTCACAGGCCGGCAAAGCCACCTTCGTCTATACCTACAAAGTGCCGGCGAAGCCAAACGATCTTCTGGAAGTGACGGCCGTCTGCAACCTTCAGGGCAAAAAAACGGCGACGCTGAAAGTGGAATAGAAAACCATCAGGAATCCATCGAGATCATGACCCTTTCCCATCCGGCGAGTACGGCGTCCCCTTCGGCCTTCCGAACCTGGTGCTGCGTTTTTCTCCTTTTGGGCCTTTTGTCCGCGACGGGGCCGGCCGTCGTCGTCCTGGCCGCCGGCCCGGTGGAAATCGTTGTGGAAGGCGTTGACGGAGAGGCCCGGAAAAATGTTCTGGAAGCGCTCACCCTGCCTCCCGGCCTGGTAAAGGATGGAAAAGCGGACCGGCTCTGGCTGGAGCGGTTTGTCCGCCAGGCCGGACGGAAAGTGCCGGCGGCCCTTGAACCCTTCGGATATTATTCCGCCAGGGCCGTCGTCCTGATCGAAACCCCCGAAGCGGACGAATACCGGCTGCGGGTGCAAATCGAACCGGGTCAGCCGGCCGTCGTTTCCGGGGTCAGCGTCACCGTCGCCGGAAGCGGCGCGTCGGAGACAACGCTGGCGGCGCTTGCCGCCGACTTCCCTGTGCGAAAAGGCGACGCGCTGTCACATCCTCTTTACGAAAAAGCCAAGCAGGCGCTGAAATCCCGGGCGGAAGAGCTGGGGTATCTGGACGCCGCCTACACCGTTCACGAAATCCGGGTAGATGAGGCCGGCCTGTCGGCCGTCATCACGCTGGTGCTGGAAACCGGCGAGAAATATTTTTTCTCCACGACAACCATCGAGGGCGCCCCCGATTATCCCGACGCCTTTCTGCGGCGCTACCTCGCCTTTCAGCCCGGAGAGGCTTTCTCGTACACCCGAATGGCCGAGTCCCAGCTTCAGTTGAACAACTCGGAGCGGTTTCGCCGAGTGTCGGTCCAGGCCGACAAGGAGCAGTCCCGGGAAGGAAAAGTGCCGGTGCGGGTGCTCCTGACGCCCGTGCCGCGCATCACGCTGAGGCCGGGCATCGGATACGGAACGGATACGGGAGCGAGATTCGCTTTGCGCTGCCGGGACCTCAACATGCTTCACCGGGGGCACGAACTGGATTCGCACCTGTACATCTCCCAGCGGCTGCAGGGACTCGCGACGAGCTACATCGTTCCGGACGGCAGGGACATCAGGACTTTCACCTCCGCGCAAATCAACCTTCAGCAGGAGGAAATCACCACCTACGACAGCCGGATCATCGCGATGGAACTGGCCCGGACGCACAGCTTCACTCCCAGAAGGCAGGGTTCGGCGTACATCAAATTTCAGCACGAAGAATTCACCATCGGCAGCCAGGAGGCAACCTCGAGATACGTCCTTCCGGGCGTCCGGTTCTCCGACAACCACTACGACAACCTGATTCGGCCCGACCGCGGGTTCCGGTATGCGCTCGATCTGCGCGGCACGCACCAGGCCCTGGGCTCCACAACCCGCCTGCTTCAGTTCATCGGCGAGGCGAGCCACATTCTTCCCCTGCCGTGGCGCCTGTCTTTCCTGACCAGCGCCAAAGCGGGCTTCACGGTTTTTACCGACGAGTTTTCCGACCTCCCCCCGTCTTTGCGGTTTTTTGCGGGCGGCGATCAAAGCGTTCGCGGCTACGCCTACCAGTCGCTGGGTCCCCGCGACGCCGAGGGAAATGTCAAGGGCGGCAAGCATCTGCTGACCGGCTGCGTGGAACTGCAGCGCGACATTCTGGAGGACTGGGCAGTCTCCGTGTTTTACAACGCGGGAAACGCTTTTGACACTTTTTCCGATCTGACGCTGTATCAGGCCGGAGGCTTCGGCATTCACTACCACACGCCGGTCGGCGCCCTGAATTTATACGTCGCCCGGCAGATCCGCGTGGATGACCCGGAATTCCGCTTTCACTTTACCGTGGGGTTTGAATTTTGAAGCGCGTGCTGAAATATCTCATCCTCGTCGTCGTTCTGGGCGTGCCGGCGGTCCTTCTCGCGGCCGCGGGCTGGCTTTTTGGCACCGAGGCGGGTGGAAAAAAACTGCTGGAAACCGTTTCGAGCTTCACGGAAGTGAACATCAGGGCGGAAACCGTCGAGGGAAATCTGGCGGATTCCCTCCGCCTGACCGGCACGGTCATCGAGTGGCCGCAGGGAAGCCTTCGAATAGGAAAGCTGCGGCTTTCCATGCGGCCGCAAGACCTGATGGCGGGCCATCTGAGGTTTTCTCTGCTTTCCGCCGACCAGGTATCCGTTTTCGACAACTCTCCGGACAAACAGCCGGAGCTGGTCTGGCCGCGGGCCAAAGGCTGGATCACGTTCGTGAGCGGCAGCATCGGGCGCCTGGCCGTCAGGAATCTGACCTATCGCCGCCCGAATGAAGAACCGGTTCAAATCACGGCTCTTGCCGCGGCCGCCGTCTGGAAGAATTCCAGTCTGTCCGTAAGCGATCTTCGCCTCACCTCGTCTTTCGGCGTTTTGGAGGGAAGCGTTCTGGCCGGTTTCCATCGTCCCCTGCTGAAAGCCAAACTTGCCGCAACTCCGGCGCACCCGGCCGCCGGCGTTGATTCCATTCGGCTGGACGCAGCCTTCGGACCGGGAAAGAAGCCGGGAGAAATGAAGGGAAGCCTTCAGATTCACGGCCTTCAAAATACCCGGCCGGTTTTGCGGATATCATCGGACATCGGCATGACGCCCGCCGGGCTGACCTTTGCCAAAATCCTTCTGCGGCGCGGGAATCGTCCGGGCTCCATTGCCGGCGAGGGCTTTCTGGCCTTCAAAGGCCCGACGCCGCATGCAGCCCTGAAGGTTCAGGCGGAAAACATGGATCTTTCCGACGAGCTGAAAGTTCCTGCTAAATTCAACGGCTCTCTCCTCCTTGACGGAACCGGCCGGCAATATCAGGGGCGCGTCGTTCTGTCCAATACGGCGGACACCCGGCATGCTTTTCGTCTGGCGGGCGATTATTCAGGGAACGCTGAAGGCGCAACCCTGAGCCCGATTCAGGCAACGGCGCTGGGGGGCTCCCTGAACGGACGGCTGAAGATCGGATGGACGGACGGCCTGAAAATAAGCGGCGCGCTTTCGGGAAAAAATCTCAATCCGGCAAAATGGAATCCCGACTGGGCGGGCATTGTCCATTTCGATCTCGAGGGCGACCTGTCCGCTCCGGCGGAAGCGCCGCCCAGCGGCTCTTTCAATCTCACGCTGAAAGAAAGCCGCCTGCACGGCCGGCAGTTGACGGGAGATTTGAGGGCAACCTTTGCGGATAACGATATTCACATTCAGCGCCTGGCGCTCAGGGGAAAGGGCTTTCAGTTCGCTGCCAGGGGAAGCGTCGCGGACCAATTGGATTTCAGCGCTGAAATCAGCGATCTGGCGAGGCTGATTCCCCACACATCAGGATCGCTTACAGCTTCAGGGTGGGCGCGCCGGCGACATGACCGGTTCAGCGGCGTCGTTGCCGCCCGGGGCCGCTCTCTCGCGGCGGACGGCTGGTCCATTGAGTCCGGGAATTTCAGCGCCTCCCTGGAAGACCGGGAAAAGTCCCCCTTTGCGCTGACCGCTGATTTCAGCCGGCTTCGCTTCCGGAGCCTGACGACGGATACGCTGAGAGTGCGGGGCGGAGGAACCGCCCTTTCCCATACGCTGGCCGCCGTGATGCGCCGCGGCCCCCACGAAACGCGCCTGGACCTGTCGGGCGCCCGGCGGGAAAAAATCTGGAAGGGAAAAATAATTCGTCTGGAAGGCACGGACGGAGTCGGCCCCTGGAGGCTGTCCTCTCCCTCCGCCCTGGAGATATCCGCCGAACGACTGGCGCTGGGGCCGATGGAAATCACCGGCCGGGGGGCGGAAGCGTTTCGGGCGTCCGCGGTTCTTTCCGGAAACCCCCTGACCGGTCCTGTCGATCTGACCTGGAACGACGTCGATTTGGCCAGGGCCAACGCCTGGACCGATCACGGCATTGCCACCGGCGCGTGCGGCGGAATCATTCACGCAACGCTGCTGCCCTCAAACCGCATCGACCTAGCCTTGGAGGCAACCCTGTCCGGAACCCTGAGCGCGCAAGGACAGACCGTTGAAGTCCGGCAGGGGAAAATAACCCTGAACGCAAACAAGCGGGGAACCCGGCTGGACGTGAAGTTCGAGCCGTCTGACGGCGGATGGCTGCAGGGCTCCTTCTTCTCATCCCAGCCCGCAAAACAGTCGCTTCCCGACACGGGCCAATGGGATGTGCGCTGGCGGGAGCTGGACCTGAAAAGGTTTTCGGCATCGCTCCCCCGCCGAACGAAACTGGAAGGCAGAACGTCGGGGGAGATGGAAGGCAAACTTCTGTCCGGCGGGCGCTTTTCCTGCGCGGGCCGGGCCGGGCTGGACCACTCAAAAATCCACCGGCGGGGGCAGAGGGGCGACGTCAGCATCGATTTTCGCCGGGCATCCGCAGAATGGGTCTGGCGGAAAGACACTCTGGCGTGCGACGTCGCCGTGGCGATGGCGGACCACGGAGAGCTGAAGGGAAAAATCCGCCTGCCCCTCGCCGCGCGCTTTGGGTGGACCCTGAATGAGCGGGGACCGCTTCAGGGTTCGCTTGCCGGACAGGTTCAGGAAAAAGGAGCGCTGGGCGTTCTTTTCCCCGGGCTGGTTCAGGAGAGCCGCGGAACGCTCGATCTGGATATCAGCGTGAGCGGCACCCCGGCGGACCCGCTGTTTGAAGGCCGCATCCGCCTGTCCGACGCCGGGGGCTATCTGCCTTCGGCCGGCATCACGCTTCAGGACGTCCGGATCGAAGCCCGTCCGTCGAAAGACGGCCTGGTCATTGATTCCTTCCGGGCGGCCTCCGGCCCCGGCTATGTGGACGGTTCCGCGCGGATTCATCTGAAAGGGATGCAGATCGCGGGTTTTGAAGGACGCATCGACGGCGAGCGGTTTCAGACCGTTCACGTTCCCGAACTTCATGTGCAGTCTTCTCCCCGGCTGACCTTTTGGGGAACGCCTGAAAAAATATCCGTCCGGGGAGAAGTCCTTTTGCCCCTGCTTGAGGTCAACGGATCGCAATCGCAGGGCCCCGCGGCATCCAGTTCCGATGTGATCCGGGAAGGAAAAACAAAATCCCCCGGCCGCAAGCCGTCGGTCGGCCTCGATGTTCAGGTCAAAATGGCGCTGGGCGACGAGGCGCATTTCAACGCATCCGGAATCGACGCGAAGCTGGGCGGCGAAATGGACATTTCCTTCAGCGATCCGGAGCGCATTTCGGGCCGGGGCGAAATCCGCGTGGTCAAAGGCCGGTTCCGAACCTACGGCGTCAATCTGGAAATCGTCCGCGGCCATCTTTTCTATGCGGGAGGTCCGGTCAATCAGCCGGCGCTGGACATCCTGGCGCTTAGAAAAATCGGAGACGTGAAGGCGGGCGTCGCGGTCAGCGGTTCGCTTCCCAAGCCCGTCATTAAACTGTACTCCGAACCGCAAATGCAGGACATGGACATACTGGCCTACATCGTGCTGGGGCATCCGCTCGGCGCCGACACAAAGCAGGCCGGTCTTCTGGCCACGGCGGCCTCCGCGGTTTTGACCTCGCAACAGGCCGAAGATCTGCTGGAACAGATTCAGGGCTATCTTGGGCTGGCCTCGCTGGAAATCTCTTCGGATGTACTGGAGAAAAGCAACCGGATGGGATACAGGCGTCTGAAAGTGACGCCCGAGGGGACGGGCGGTTCGGCGCAAAGCGCTTCGGAAACCATCCTGGTCGTAGGCAAATATCTGACGCCCCAGTTGTACATCAGCTACGGCCGCTCGCTGTTTTCGGGGGGCAATTTATTTTTCCTGCGCTACGACATTTCCAAAAACTGGCAGGTGGAAAGCCAGATGGGGCAGGAAAGCGGCGTTGACCTCTACTACAAACTGGAATTTCACTGACGGAGAGAGAAAATCATGCCATCGCCTCATTTTGACCTGGTGATTACGGGCGGCACTCTGGTGACCATGTCCGCCAAAATGGAGATTGTTGAAAACGCCGTCATCGGCATCGCGGACGGCCGCATCGCCCGGGTGGGCTCACACCTTTCCCTTTCGGCCGACAGGGTCATCGACGCCGGCGGCGGCCTGATTCTGCCGGGGCTCATCAACACGCACACGCATCTGCCGATGGTCTGCTTTCGGGGCCTGGCGGACGACCTTCCGCTCATGGCATGGCTCAACCATCACATCTTTCCCATGGAAGCGCGCTTCGTGAACCGGCAGATGGCGTACGACGGCGCCCTGCTGGCGATCGCGGAAATGATCCTGTCCGGAACCACCACCTGCTGCGACGGGTATTTTTTTGAAAATCAAATCGCCCAAGCCGCGCTGGATTGCGGCATGCGCGCGGTGGCGGCTCAGGGATTCGCCGATTTTGCCACGCCGGACCACCCCCAATACGAAAAAATGATGGCGGCCGCCGAACGGTTTGTCGAGCGCTGGCTTCCCCACGCGCCGATGATCACGCCTGCGTTCTTCTGCCATTCCCCCTACACCTGTTCGCCCCGGACGCTGGTCAACGTAAAGGCGGCCGCGCGCGAAGCCGGAATCCTTTACCTGACCCACCTTCTGGAAAACCGGGACGAGATCGGCATGATTGAAAAACGCTACGGCCGGAAGCCGGTGCAGCATCTGCACCATCTGGGCGTGCTGGACGACCGGACCGTCGCGGTGCACTGCAACTGGACCACACCCGAGGACATCGAGCTTTTTGCGGATCTGGGCGTCCGCGTATCCCACAATCCGTCCAGCTCCATGAAACTGGCCGCCGGCATCGCGCCGGTGCCGCTGATGCTGGAAAAAGGCATCGCGGTCGGCCTGGGCACGGACGGGGCCGCCAGCAACAATGATCTGGACATGTTTCAGGAAATGGATCTTTCGGCAAAACTCCACAAAGCCACTCTGCTCGATCCAACGGTCATGAGCGCCGAAACCGTCCTGAAGATGGCGACGATCGACGGCGCCCGTGTTCTCGGACTGGATCGGCTGATCGGCTCCATAGAGGCGGGAAAACAGGCGGACATCATCATTCTGGATCTGAACCAGCCGCACCTGACGCCGCTTTACAACCCCTATTCCCAGATTGTGTATGCCGCAAGAGGAGCGGATGTAAAAGCCAGCATCATCGGCGGAAAGCCGGTCATGGAGAACAGGCGCCTGCTGACGATCGATCTGCAGGACGCCATGCGTAATGTCGGCGAAATCGCCGCGCACATTCAAGCGGAGAATCAATCCACGATCAGGACGTCACCGGTTGATGTCATGACGCCATGAATATTGCCGGATGGAGAGCAACGGTTTGAAACCGTTGCTATTTGTCCTGTGAAAATAATTTCTGATAACGGCCGTAGCCCTCTTTTTCCAGATCTTCTCTGGGAATGAAACGCAGGGCGGCTGAATTCATGCAGTAGCGAAGACCTGCAGGCCCCGGGCCGTCCGGAAACACATGGCCCAGATGGGAATCCGCGTGCCGGCTGCGAACTTCCGTGCGCGTCGCAAAGAAGCTGCGGTCCTCTTTCGTCGTGATATTGGACAACTCCAGCGGCCGAGTGAAACTGGGCCAGCCGGTGCCGGAATCAAACTTGTCTCGCGAACTGAAGAGCGGCTCCCCGGAAACGACATCAACATAAATGCCCTCTTTTTTGTTGCGGACATATTCGTTTTGAAAGGGCGGCTCCGTCGCGTTTTTCTGCGTAACGTCGTACTGCATCGGGGAAAGAGTTTTTTTCAGGATTTTGTCGTCCGGTTTTCGGTAGGGCGGCGCCGAAGCCGGCCCATTATCCCGATCCTTCTTCCAAACTTCCCGAAGAAATCCTTCCCGGCCCGACCCGCTGCGGTAAGCCCTGTAGCGCAGCGGATTCTTGGCGTCATAGTCCTGATGATACTCCTCCGCCGGATAGAATCCCGTAAAAAGCTTCAGCTCCGTTACAATCGGCTTGCCGAACTTGCCCGATGCGGCCAGAGATTGCAGAGCCCCGGCGGCCGTCTTTCTTTCCGCCTCGTTGTTGTAAAAGACGGCGCTGCGGTATCCGGAACCGCGATCGGCAAACTGACCTCCCGCGTCCGTGGGATCAATATGCTTCAGAAAGTAATGGAGGATCTGCCCATAGGTCACTACGCCCGGATCGTAATGAACCTGCACGGCTTCCAGGTGCCCCTGGGCCATATAGTTCCCGTAAGTCGGATTTTTTCCCGAACCGCCCGCATAGCCCGACACGACACGGGTTACGCCCGGCAGTTTCTTCATATCGGAAGCGACACACCAGAAGCACCCGCCGGCCAGCGTCGCGACCGCCTCTTTTTCTGTTTGGGTCATACCGTTCATTTTTTCCGCCCCCTTC
The DNA here is from genome assembly GCA_028693285.1 of Smithellaceae bacterium. Classification (GTDB taxonomy): domain Bacteria; phylum Desulfobacterota; class Syntrophia; order Syntrophales; family Smithellaceae; genus UBA8904. The sequence goes on along the minus strand of JAQUVQ010000002.1, from coordinate 32,593 downwards.
ACGGGCTGTGTGTTGCCGCCCTGACAGGCCAGCGCAAACCACAGCAATCCAGCGGCAATCCATGCCTTTTTCATTTTGTCCGTCCCGTCTTTTGAATCCTGTTTTCCTTAAATAAGAGTTTAAGGACGATTGCGGGAATGTCAAACCGGCAAAAAAAAGAGGCCATTCATGACCTCTTTTTTTGCGCCACCGCGGCAACCGCTTTCATTAATCGGGCTACCGAAGCGGCTTTGTGTGTCTGTTGAAATCGCTATTTCTTCTTTTTGGCGTCCGCCTTCTTGTCTTCCTTCACGTCAATCTTCGTCGCGGTCATCGTGTATTCAATCGTGACCCGGGAGCCGACCTTTAGGTCGCCTGCGACCCTGGTGGCGGCATTTTTCGCCACTTCCCAGTTATCGCTTCCTTTCTTGACGACAATCACATCCCCTTTCACATCCAGCACCGGCCCGGTCACCTGATAGGTTCTGGGGCCCGCGGCATAGGCCGCCGCCGCAAACAGCAAAAACGCACAAACGAAAACCATCATTTTCTTCATCAATCCATCCTCCTTTGCAGTTTTTGAAACGAAACGCTTATTTGACGACGATGTGTTCCTTGATCGCATCATACGTCTTTCCCTTGATGCCCTTGATGTTCATGACATCTTCAATGTTCCGGTAGGGCCGGCCGTCGATAATCGCTTTGGCCTTGACGGGGCCGATCCCGAGCAGTTTCTCCAGCGTCGCCTGGTCGGCCTTGTTGATGTTGACCCGCACCGCCGGAGGCAGTTTTTCCCCGGCTGATTTTTCGGCGGCCTGCGCGAATGCGGCCGTTTGCGCAATCAGGGCGGCGCACAGCATCAAGGCGGCAAGCGTAAAACCATTTTTCAAAAACAAAAAACGTTTTTTCTTCAGCATGAGACCTCCTCGTGTGATGTTTTTTGTTGAAGGATCCGGTGCAAAAACTTCTAGCAGAGACCGGCGGACTTGTCAAAGGGAATGTCGGGCAACAAGAGGGATGAACCTCTTGACTTTATTTGCTTTTCCGGATAGTTTCTCCCGGAAAGCAGGCAGACCATGACAGATCCAAAAAAACAGAAGCTTCGATTGGACTATCCGTGCCTCTGGACCTATAAAATCATCGGCCGGAATCCGGACGAGATGCAAAGCGCGGTTCACGAAATTATCCGGGACCGTCCCTGCCGGGTGTCTCTGTCGCGTCAAAGTGAAACCGCCCGGTACGTCTGCCTCAACGTGGAGCTGACCGTGGAGAGCGAATCTCACCGGCTCGTTCTGTACGAGGAACTCAAAGCCCACCGGGCCATTCAAGTGATTCTCTGAAAAAACCGTTTTGCCCCGGCACGCTCTGAAAGCGATGCCGGCTGGTCTTGAGCCGCGCTTTGCGTTCGCGACCCTGCATCAAAACGGCGGGGACATTGCCCGTGCCCCGCTGAATGCCCTGCGCGGATTGCCGCTCAGCCGATCCGGGCCGCGAGATGGCCTCCAAGGCGTTTCCCCAGGGCCACTACCGTCCACATCACCGGCAACCCCAGCGATGAAGGCAGGACGCTTGCGTCGCAGCAGTAAAGATGATCGATCTCCGTTTCAAGGTTGCGGTCCACCACATCGCCGATTCTGCAGGTTGCCGACGGATGAGCTCCCTGCGGATTGAGAGGAAGGATCGTCGAATCTTTCGCGCCGGCCTTGCGAAACACCTTTTTGATGATGTCAACTCCCTTATCGAGCTTCATCCGGTCCGCCTCGCTGACCTTCTTGGAAAAGGATACACCCTGAAAAAGCTCGCCCGCCGTTTCATCCCGCACTTTCACCATGATGCCCGAGAGCTTCCAGAATCGGGGAAAGTTCAGCAAACTCTTCGGCCCCGCCATTGCAAGCGTCGCCGCATACATGGACCAGTTCGGAAATACCGGGATAATGGCGATGCCGTCGGATTCATAGAACTCAAGGGAACCGACGGACATGGGCGTCGCGCCCACGGTATTCATGCCGGGAATCTCCGCCCCCACGAATTGAAGCCAGTCGCAGCAGAAACCCTTTCCGGCGCGAGAAATCCCGGCACGGCGGAGTATATGAGCATTGTCGATCCCCGTGGAGAGCACAACGAATTTTCCGAAATATTTGACGGGGACACCCCGTCGCGTGCCCTTTACGCCGACGACCCGATTGTTTTCAACGATAACTTCCGTGATCCTGGTATGGAGATGGAGGTCCGCGCCCTGACTGACCGCCTCGTCGCCATAGACGCGAGCGGTCCACTTGGCGCCGGTCCTGCAGCCCAGCATGCAGTCCCCGCTGGCCCTGCACCGCTTCGGATCGACGAATTTGTCCATTTTTCCCCAGTGGTACCCCAGGCTGTTGGCGACTTCCACGAGGCGCAGATTCTCCCTGCCCACAAGCTCGTCAGGCTGCTTTTGTATCCACAGATCCTTCTTCGCCTCCCCGGCCTCCTCGGCAAGGTCGATTCCCACCGGATCGAAAACACTTTTGGGCGGAGGCGCCGCGCATCCGCCCGCCAGGTTCGACAAACCGCCGTAATTGTCGGCAAAGGTAACCGTGCGGCCTTCCCTGCTGCGCACCAGCCCGCAATGCTTTAGAATCATGGCGATGGTCATGGTGCTGCCCATCCATTCCCATCGCCCGCCCGCCTCGAGCAGCAAGACTTTTTTTCCGCGACGGGTCATTTCCCGCGCGACGGTTGAACCGCCCGTCCCGGTCCCGGCGACGATCACATCATATTCTTTTTGCATCACTCCTCGCTGATGAATCACGGATTTTTTGAACAGACGCATATTCATTTTTCACGATATCCATATCCAGGGGAACCGTCTTTTGGGGGTCCCGATAGATGCGGATCGCCTGCTCGGGACAATGCTCCATGCACAGACCGCATCCCAGGCAGATTTCTTTATGATAGGTTTGTTGATCCCCGCTCTGCACAATCGCTTCGAACTGGCAGATTCGGGCGCAGGCGCCGCATTGCCGGCAGAGAGCCTCATCCCGGTGCATGGAGTAGCCCGAGTCGGCGTTCATCGTCAGGCCCGGATCGAAGCGCCGGGCGAAGCGGGTCGCCTGAAGGCTCACGCAGGTGTCGATGTGACAGTTGCAGATAATCCCCGTGCTGCCCCCCGTCGCCACCTTGAAGAAGGCCTGCGTGACATACCCTTTTTCCCTGAACTTTTTGACGAGGTCGACGGCCTCTTTTTGAGAAATTTTCCTTGCATGATATTTCGCTCCGCAACGGTCCAGCCAGAACTGCGAGGTCTTTTTCCCCACGCTGATGCAGGAGTTTATGGTCCATTCCGGCGCGTTCAGAGATTTTTTGCAGGGACAATCCATGACGGCAATGAAATCCGGCTCCTGAAGAAGAATTTTGTACGCATGATCGAAGGGAACGATCTGCTTGTTTTTTTCAGAAACCGCCGTGACGTCTTCATCGAGTTCAAGAATTTTTACGGCATCTTCTCCCGATATAACCTTGGCATGGTAACGGGCGAAAGCCGCCCTGATCAGCAGGTTGAGGGGTTTAAACCAGGACAGATGCCTGGCCAGGAAGGCAAAAAAATGATAGACAACCCTTACGTAAGGATAATAAAACGAGAAATAAAGATAGTTGTGGATGGCCCGGTCGATCCGCCAGCCGTGCTTCGCCATCAGAGCTTTCGTTGATGCCCGCATGCCTGCTCCCCTTCGGAAATCATTTTATAAAAGATTGGAAATCCCATCAAGAGAAGTCTCCCGCAGCATCGGCCGCTTCCTTTGGTTTGCCTCGCCAAAAGAAGTTTTTTTCAATACTCCCGAATGTTCTTCCGGTGATTGAAGACAATCAGCGCAAAGATCGCGGCGGCGCCGGCCGCGGCAAGCCAGTCTCCGCTGGAAGAAACGACGTGCCCCGCCGAAAGCGCGGCCGTCATGAAAAAAGAAGCGATAAACGGCGCCCGCTTCAGCCAGTAAGCCAGAACCCAGAGCCACGCGGCCGAAAGCGCGGCGACGGGAACGGTCAGAACCGTAAACCCCAGGTAGTTGGCCACGCCCTTGCCGCCCCGGAATCCGTGAAAGCAGGGAAAGCTGTTGCCGAGAACCAGAAAAAACCCGGCCCAGATCAGCCACCCGCCATCAAGAAAATAAGCGGCCAGTGCCGCCACGGCCATCGCCCGGCCGATGTCCAGGGCAAAAACCAGCACCGCCCAGGGCATGCCCGCCAGACGATAGACATTCGTCGTTCCGGCATTGCCGCTGAAACTCAGGCGCGGATCGGCGCGGCCTGCAATTTTGAAAAACAGAATCGCAAAATTGACGGAGCCGGCCAGATACGCCGCGCAACAAATCCAAATGACGTTGATCATTCCCCTTCCCCGATCCGGCGCGGCGTCTTCAGGCGCCCCCGGAAAATATCGCTCATTCTCAAACCGCGAATGCTTTCACAAAGCATTTCCCTCCGGTCAAAGATCCACACGTCAAACACCAGGAATCCGCGGTTTCCATTCACCGGGATCACCCTGGCAAAGCAGGTTTCGCCGTTTTTCACCGGCCGGTAAATGATTCTGTGGTCAAAACCGGTCGGAAAGGCCGCAATGCCGGCAAACCGCTGTCCCCAGACGCAGGCGGCCTGCATTGCCGCATCCGGCGCAAAAGGAGATCCCAGCGGCGTGTCGTCCGCTTCGCCGCTCCCTCCTGAAATTTCCGCGGACACGCCTTCCCGCGAAACGGCCAGAGTTCCGACAAGATTCCGGTAGGACGGACCAAAGGGAATCCATTTTCGGTAAACCGAATCCGCCGCGACTGGAATGCTGTCGTCTCCCGTCGTTCCTGACGCCTGAAAAGGCATGGGCGCTTCGGGCGGAGCATCCTTCCGGACAAAGGTCACCCGCGCATGCACCAGCGCCCTTCGAATGGAGGCGGTTTTGGCGCTCACCGTCGTCTGCAGGGACGCATGAATCCCGTTCTCCCTTTCCTCAATTTCAATCCGCACAGGCAGCTCATCCGCCTCCTCCGGCAGCGCCAGCATTTTGGGAAAATCCGCGTCCGCCAGGCGGTTCACAAGAGCGCCGGGGCGGCGGTTTTGCACCTCGCGGGCCAGGAGCGCGAGGGACTCCACGGCGGGGAAAACGGCCTGCCCCTCCACGCAATGGTCGCGCAGGTACGGCGGGATCGGAAGCTTGAAGGAAAAGATCTGTTTCATACCGGATCGGGAAAGGTCTGCCACAGGCGAATCGTCTTCGGATCCACGGCCACGGGGCGGCCGGCGGCGTTGGCCGCGCAGTGTCTGGTGAATCCCGTGCAGACGAGGCGCCCCGCATCCGCGCGGGTGACGACATAATCGAACTGGAGCCTCACGCGCTCCAGGTTGACCGGCCGGGTGTGAATGTGCATGACGTCGTCGTAAACCAGAGGCTGATAAAACGAAATCCCCAGATCGTAAATCGGATACACATACCCGCTTTCTTCAATTTCCCTGTAGGGATAGGCCAGGTCCCGCATCAGCGAGGTGCGCCCGACTTCGAAATAGCGCAGATAGTTGGAGTGGTAAACGACCTGCGAGCGGTCCGTGTCCGCATACAGCACCCGGTACGGGGTCCGGTGCCAGACCAGTCCCGTGGTCCGGTCGCGGACGAATCGTTCATCCATCTTGCAGGTTTCAGGCAAAAACGGCTTGGGTTTCATATCACACTCCCCGGAAGATCACGCAGCAGTTCGTCCCGCCGAATCCAAACGCATTGGACAGGACGATTTCATGGGTTTGTTTGCGGGCCGTGTTCGGCACGACATCGATATCGGCAAATTCCGGATCCGGCAGGTGGTTGATGGTCGGCAGCAGAATCCCCCGCCGCATGCCTTCCACGGCCAGGGCCGCTTCAATGGCGGCCGTCGCTCCCAGCGTGTGGCCAAGCTGGGATTTGTTGGAGGAGACGGGAATCATTTCCATCAGGCCGCCGAAGACTTCGCGCAGACATTGAATTTCCGTCCGGTCGCCTTTGGCGGTGGAGGTGCCGTGCGCGTTGACATACTGGACATCAGCAGGCTGGAGCCCCGCGTCCGCGATGGTTTCCCGCAGGGCCCGGACAATGGTTGCCGGATTGGGGCTGGTGTAATGGTAGGCGTCGGACGTCCAGCCCACGCCCAGCACCTCCGCCCGCGGTTCAAGCCCGTGCGCCCGGATAACCTCCTCGGCGGCCAGCACGACGACGCCCGCTCCTTCCGAAAGGACAAATCCACGGCGGTCGATGCTGAACGGACGGGAGGCCTGCGCGGGATCCGCGGCCGCGCGGTCGCCGGCGTGCACCTTGATCGTAGCGTTCATGTTGGTAAAGCCGTGGATGAGCTCCGGAAGAATCGGCGCATCCGCCCCGCCCGCCAGAACAAAATCGCAGTCCCCGTCGCGGATCATGCGCGCGCCGATGCCGATGGCATGGTTGCCCGAGGCGCAGGCGCCCTGCGGCGAAAAGATGGGTCCGGTGAATTTCAGGAGCATACCCGCCTTTCCCGACGGCAGATTGGCGCACAGGTTCGGCAGCAGGTAAGGACTTACCCGCAAAGGCCCGCGATGTTCCAGGTCGTGCATGGCCGCGCGAAACGCATCCGTCCCGTTGAGCGCCGATCCGATCAGACAGGCCATTCGGGGGGCAATGGTTTCATCCATCACGATTCCCGCGTTTTGAAGCGCTTCCTTGCAGACCGCCATGGTCAGGAGAACGAACGCCGCGTTCCAGTTATAGACTTCCCTGGCGTCGGAGAAATCCAGGTTCCGGGGAGACCAGTCCGGAATCTCTCCCACGATGTCGCAGGCCGATTCCACCTTGCAGCGGGTGACCTTGCGGAATCCCGCATCGCCCTGAACGGCGCGCTCCCAGGTTTTGGCAAACGTGCTCCCCAGCGGCGTGGCCGCTCCATACCCGACGATAAAGACTCTTCGGTTTTGCGGAGGTTTCATCCTTTGCCTTTCAGGGCCTTATGCGATCCGGCGCAAAAGCAGGCAGGAATTGCACCCGCCGAAGCCGAACGCGTTTTTGAGCACAAACTCCTGACAGAGTTTTCTGGCGGTCCCGGGCACACAGTCGAGATGAATGGCCGGGTCCGGTTCGTAGTTGACGGTTGGCAGGACTGTGTCGCGCAGCATGCCCTCGATCGCCAGAATCGTTTCAATGGCGGAAGACGCGCCCATGGCGTGGCCGAGCTGCGACTTGTTGGCCGAAGTGGGCGGCGCCTTTGCGCCGAAGATTTGAGTGAGCGCGTCCGCTTCCACCTTGTCGCCGATTCTGGTCGATGTCGCATGGGCGTTGACGGCGTCTACCTCCGCGGACGTGAGTCCCGCATCCGCGATTGCGACGGCTATGCAGCGCTCGACCGTCGCCGGATTAGGCGCCACAAAATGGCCGGCGTCGGACGTCATGCCGAACCCGGCGATTTCGATGCGCGCCGCAAGCCCGTGCGCCCGCGCAAAATCCGGTGACGCCAGAATGACCGCGCCCGCCCCCTCGGAAACGACAAATCCCCGGCGGTTGGCCGAAAACGGCCGGCTTACTTTCTCCGGCGCTTCGTGGGGCCGGCCCTCTTTCGGACGATACGCGCCGTTCATCGTCGCAAAGCCGGCCAGGATCGGCTCGACCAGCGGAAAATCGACGGCCCCGGCGATCACCACGTCCGCCAGATTCTGTTGAATCATCATGCCGCCGATGATCATGGACGTGACGCCGGTGGCGCACGCCGTAATCGTGGCGCAGATCGGACCGGTGGCGCCCGTCAGGATGGACACCTTGCCGCCCACCATGTTGATGCAGGAATTGGGATTGGCAAAAGGATGCGGCAGCTTGTTTTCGGCGATCATCTGGCGGTCCGCCTTCAGCACCGCGTCCTGTCCGCCGACGGCCGAACTGAAGGTGACGGCCACGCGCGGCGCGACATCGGGCGTGATGTCGATGCCGCTCTTCGCCAGCGCCCGGTGGACGACCAGGAGCGCGTATTTGAAGATCGGCGACGTCCAGTGCGCCATTTCGCGCGGCTGCAAAAAAGGATAGGGCCGGACATCCACGTCCTCGACCTCGCCCGCGACGCGAACGGGAAAATCATCGCCGTAGGGGAAACGCGTCAGAGGGCCGATTCCGCTTTCGCCGGCGGCGGCCCGCCGCCACTGGATTTCCAGATCCGTCCCCAGAGACGAAACGGCGTCATACCCGAGAATGAGTGTTTTTCCGGACAAGCGCAAACTTTCCCTTTCCAGAGATTTCTTTTTACGAGACGACATCATGCAAAAGCTTTTCAAAAATATCAATGACAATTTTATTCCCCGCGGAAAACCCGCAGTCCGCAAAAACAAAGCCTGCGGCCGCGGCCGCCGCTGAAGCTTCAGCCGGTTTGTCTTGACAATCTTCAACGGATTGCGATAAGGTGGCGCCGTTTTTAAATTGCCGTTCACCGTCGCCGCCTGATACCCCTTCACCGCCCCTTCCCTTTCCCGGGGGAAGCAGGGCCAACCACCCGGAGGTCTTGGATGGAATCCATTATCTGCAAACACTGGCACCACTGCCCCGGAAGCGAAGTGACCACCTTGCTCAACACCGATCCGGAAAAAGGCCTGTCCCCTTTTGAAGCCGGACACCGGCTGAAAAAATACGGCCCCAACGCCGTCACCGTAAAAAAGCAACAGGGACCGCTGATGCGGTTTCTGCTGCAGTTTCATCAGCCGCTGATTTACATTCTGATGGCCGCCGGGGCCGTCACCCTGTTCCTTCAGGAATGGGTGGATTCGTCGGTCATTCTGGGCGTGGTGATCATCAATGCCGTCATCGGTTTTGTGCAGGAATCCAAGGCCCAGAGCGCCATTGAGTCGCTCAAAAAAATGATGACGACGCAAACCACCGTGCTGCGCGACGGCCGGTGGCAGGAAATGGACGCGGTGAATCTGGTGATCGGCGACATCGTCCAGATTCAGTCCGGCAACAAGGTGCCCGCCGATGTCCGAATCCTGCGCTGTCGGGATCTGCAGGTCGATGAATCCGCCCTCACTGGGGAATCCGTGCCCGTCATCAAAAAAGAAGAGACCCTTGATCCGGAAACCATCCTGGCCGACCGCCGCAATATGGCCTATGCCGGCACGCTGGTCACGTACGGACAGGCGCGGGCGGTTGTCGTGGCAACCGGCGACAAGACGGAGACCGGCCGCATTTCCGAGCTGATCTCCTCGGCCGCCGATCTTTCCACCCCCTTAACGATAAAAATCGCCTCGTTCAGCAAAATTCTTCTGATCGCGATTCTGGTTCTCGCGGCGGCGACGTTTGCCGTGGGCATGTGGCGCGGTGAAAGCGCCGTGGATATGTTTATGGCGGCGGTCGCCCTGGCCGTCGGAGCCATTCCCGAAGGACTGCCGGCCGCCGTAACGATTACGCTGGCCATCGGCGTCAACCGAATGGCGAAGAAGAGGGCCATCATCCGCAAGCTGCCCGCCGTGGAAACCCTGGGCAGCACTACGGTCATCTGCTCGGATAAAACCGGAACGCTGACGGAAAACCAGATGACCGTAAAAAAGATTTTCACGGGCGGGGCTTCCTACGACGTGGAAGGAAACGGTTACGCGCCGGAAGGCCATCTTTCGGCGAACGGGAAGGAATTAACCGGCGATTTGCCCCCGGGATTGCGCCAGACGCTGACGGCGGGGCTTCTGTGCAACGATTCTCGCCTGATTCAGGAAGAAGATGCGTGGCGCATCGAAGGCGACCCCACGGAAGGTGCTTTAATCACCGCGGCGGGAAAGGCCGGCCTGACACCGGAGAAAACCGGCGCCGACATGCCCCGTCTTGACGAAATCCCCTTTGAATCGGAGCGGCAGTTCATGGCCACGCTGCACCGTTCCACAGCAGGCGGCAAAAACATCCTCTACATCAAAGGCGCGGTGGAAAAAATTCTGGAGGCCTGCGCCGACGCCATGGCAAGCGAGGGCGGTAAAACCGCTTTCGACAAAGAGAACCTGCCGGCCCGGGTGGACGCCATGGCAAGCGAGGGCCTGCGCGTGCTGGCGCTGGCCTGCAAAGAGACGGACAAGGATCATCTGGAGGTTGAAGATTGCCTGTCCGGTCTGACGTTTCTGGGGCTCCAGGGAATGATCGATCCTCCCCGAAAGGAAGCCATCGAGGCCGTCCGATCCTGCCGTCGGGCCGGAATCGCCGTCAAGATGATTACGGGAGACCATGCGGTCACGGCAACGGAAATCGCCCGGCAGCTGAACATCGGAAGCCTGAAGGGCAAAGACGAGGCCGCACCGCGAACCCTGACCGGCAAAGAACTGGAAAAGCTGACGGATGAAGAACTCATCGCGGCGGCGGAGGACACCTCCGTTTTTGCCCGCGTCGCTCCGGAACAGAAACTGCGGCTGGTGGAAGCGCTTCAGGCGCGCAGCCATATCGTCGCCATGACCGGCGACGGCGTCAATGACGCTCCCGCTCTCAAGCAGGCAAACATCGGCATCGCCATGGGGATTACCGGCACGGACGTTTCCAAGGAAGCCGCCGACATGGTGCTGACGGACGATAATTTTGCCAGCATTACGCGCGCGGTGGAAGAAGGCCGTCGGATTTTCGACAACCTGGTCAAGTTCATTACCTGGACGCTGCCGACCAACGGCGGCGAAGGTCTGGTCATCCTGGCAGCCATTGTAACCGGAGTCACGCTGCCGATTCTGCCCGTGCAGATTCTCTGGATCAACATGACCACAGCCGTGCTCTTGGGTCTGATGCTGGCTTTCGAACCGGGCGAATCGGATGTAATGAATTACCCGCCGCGCGATCCCCAGAGCCCCATTCTCAACGCGACGGTCATTACCAGAATTCTGCTGGTAACGGCCATCATGCTCGCCGCCGTCTTCGGCATATTCGTCTGGCAGAAGCAGCAGGGCTATTCTCTGGCGGAAGCCCGCACCGTGGCGGTGAATCTTTTCGTCATGATTGAACTGGCCTATCTGTTTAACTGCCGGTCGTTGACCAAATCGATGTTCCGGATCGGCTTTTTTTCCAATCCCTGGGTTTTGGCGGGCAGCGCCGCGATGATCGTTCTTCAGCTGCTCTACACCTACACCCCGGCCATGAACCGCGTTTTTCAGAGCGAGCCGATTTCCGGCCGGGACTGGCTGATGATCATTGCGATTTCCATTATCGTTTACGTCGTGGTCGGCGCGGAAAAATGGCTGCGGCGCGGCGCTTTTGCCAAAACGCACTGAGAACGGACCGGCGCTGGGCGAAAGCAAATAAATATCAGAAAATTCACCGTATGGAGGTTGAACCATGGATGCACAAAAAATTCCGGGAAAGGTGATCATCGGCGCCGTCATTGGTTTTGCCGCCATCCTTCTTTTGCTGTCCACGTATTTCAGCATCGAGGCGGGCGACCGCGGCATCGTGCTGCGCTTCGGGCAGGTCAACCGGGTGGTTGAGCCGGGAGCACGATTCAAAATCCCCTTTGCCGAGGAGGTGGTCCGCATGAGCGTCCGGGTGCAGAAGACCACCACCAAGACCGAAGCGGCAAGCCGCGATCTGCAAACCGTTCAAACGACGATGGTGCTCAACTACAGCCTGGACCCGGCCCGAACCGGCGAGATGTACGCCAACATCGGCCTGAATTTCAATGAACGCGTCATCGACCCGGCCGTCAAGGAAAGCTTTAAGGCGGCCGCGGCCCGTTACACGGCGGAGGAGCTGATCTCCAAGCGGGAAACCCTCAAAACGGAAGTGCGCAATTATCTGCGGGAGAGGCTGCACGTCTTCGGGATCAACATCGTCGAGCTTTCCGTGACGGATTTTGAATTCTCGGCGGAATTCAACCGGGCGATCGAATCCAAGCAGACCGCCGAGCAAAACGCGCTCAGGGCCAAGCGCGATTTGGAAAGAATCAAGGTGGAAGCCGAACAGAAGGTCACCTCGGCCAAGGCCGAAGCCGAAGCGCTCCGGCTGCAGCGGCAGGTGATCTCGCCGGAGCTGATCCAGCTGCGCCAGATCGAAGCCCAGATCAAAGCCATTGAAAAATGGGACGGAAAACTGCCGAACGTCACGGGCGGCGCGGTCCCCTTCATTCAGGTAGAAAAGCCCAAGTAGGGAACGGCTTCAGCCCGTTCCCCGCAGTTTTTTACCACGGAATAAACTTATAGAGTTTGGCGAACATTTCATAGACTTCGATCCAGTTGTGCAGATCCCGGGTCGCGTTCATGTGGTCGCGCTTGTTGACCATGACCCAGCTCATGTGCGCCGCGCCGTCCTTGCAGGTGGAGCAGTCGCGCGTGGCGGACGTGCAGCAGCGATGGACGGTCTGCAGGTCCGCCGCCCAGCGGTAAAAATGAATGAGCCGGCGCACCGGCGGCTGCCGATGGTCCAGGGATTCGGTCACGGACGGACATTCCCGCCAGCCGAAACGGCGGCCCTGCATCAGGCCGGTGGTGATGATTTCGTGGTAATACCGGCAGGAGATGACGGTTCGCGGATAATGATCCAGCATTTCGTCCAGTTCAAACCGCAGATCGCTGAGCTCTTCGGGCCGCCAGGAAAATCCGTCCACGCCTTCGTCGTTGGATAGCAGCTGCAGGTGAACTTTCAGGCCGGCATCTCGAATGCGCCGAATGACCGGTTCGGTTTTTCCCACCTGTCTTGGCGTCAGCGTGTAAAGATAGTAGGCGCAGGGATCGCCCTCGTAGTTCTTGCTGGAGACGGCAAACGTGTCCCTGCCCCGCAGAATTTTTTCATCTTCGCCGCCGCCCCACAGGGAAATGCCCACCATCATATCGGGAAAACGGTCACGGGGAACCTTGATGAGGCCGTTGGTCGCGCAGTACGTCGGAACGCGCCGGTAAAAGGCTTCCAGACGGTCCATGCACAGCGTCGGCTCGCCGCCGATGAGAATCGCCAGATTCACGCCGCGGATCTTTTCCCGGTCGATAAAGGCCTCCCACCTGCGAATATCCATTTCTTCCTGAACGTGGTGCTCACCTGAGGAAAAGAAGAAACATCCCTTGCAGCGCAGATTGCAGCGGTTTGTGAGATCATAAATCGAGCTGCGGATGTTGAGGCTGGATATCCGGCGATAGCGTTCGCGCCATTCGGCATCCAGCAGTGTGCTTACCGTCTTCATTCTTCAGGACCTTCTCCCTTTCCATTCCCGAGACACGCCGCAAAGGCTAACCGGCGGCTGCTCGCGGAGGATGGATGATCTTGTTGCAGAGATTCTCGCCTTTTTCATATCCCATGACCCAGACCGCCAGATACGTGTCCACGTAGTCCAGCCAGGACTTGAAAGCGTCCTCGTCGCCGACATGACGGTAGAGCCTTGCCGTCACGACGGCGGAACCGGCGGCGTAATGGCGGCAGTCGGCGCAATCCGTATCCGGCACGCAGCAGGCCGCCGACCGGTCCCAGTTCAAATCCGTCCGGTACTGGCGGAAGGAGCGGCCCAGGCCGATATCCTGCGACGGGTTGCGGCGGGGATACGAACAGCCGTAAAGATCGTGCAGCCCCCGATCGCTCGTGTGGGCCACGGCGTTGTACGCGGAAAAGAGCACCTGCCGGGGATAGCGGTTTAAAAGCGCCAGCATCATCTCCCGGGTTTTCAACAGCGTATCCGCGTCGTGGCGCAGGGACCCGGCGTAGCCGACCGGGGAGGAAAAAACATTAAACGTCATTTTGCAGCCGGCAGCGACCAGTTGGGCGGCCACACCCTGCGCTTCCTCGATATTTTCCCTCGTGAAGGTATAGACGAAGACGGCGCGGGGGTCGTTTCGGTAATTCTCGATCTGCTTTTGGAGAAGATGTTTTGCGCCGCGCGTTTTTTCGCTCGTCTCGTCGTTGCCCCAGACGGAAATATGGATTTTATAGCCGACCGGCTCCGGTATTTTTTTAAATCCGTTGGTGGCGATGCAGCCCAGCGGCATTTCGGCATAGCAGACCTCAAGCAGTTGGGGGACCAGGGACGGCTCCGCCCCCGCCAGCACTACATAGGTGATGCCGCGCGCCTTTTCCGCCCGCATCAGTTTGCGCCAGTCCGGGACGGAAAGATTTTCCGCGGCAAAGGGCTTGTCCCCTTCGTAATAGTAGCATCCGTCGCACCGGATGTTGCAGCGGTTGGTCATGTCGTAGGTGGATTCCCGCAGAAAAAAATATTTCCGCACCTTCTCCCATCGCGCCCTGATGTCCGGCCGGGCCAGCAGGTCTCTAAATTTCGGCCGGTCGGGTCGAACGGATGTCGGGGGATTCGCGGTCATGGAATATCGGTCTTTTGCCTTCAATGCCGGGTGGCTATTTTATCCTCGATATATTCACAGATCAGCCGTACGGTTTTCAATCGGGGATAATCGTCTTCGTCGATGACAATTTTGTATTCATCCTGCAAAACCAGCGCGATCGTTGCCAGATCCATGCTGTCAATGCCCAGTTCGTCCACCAGATCCATCTCCGGATTGAAGGTGTCCGGCGTCACGTCTTCCAGTTTGAGTTCGTCTATGATGATTTCGGCCACACGCCGATGAATGGCTTTCAATTCAATGTTTACGGGCATTTCAGCCTCCTTTATCCCTATACTTTTGCAACCGACATCAGGCCGCTGCAAACCGTGTTTTCCCGAACCGCCACTTTGAAGTGAAACAGAATTTCGTTGTTCTGAATTTCACGGGCAAGCACCAGGGACAGTTTTTCCCCCGGCCGGACCGGGCCGGTAAACCTTACCCGCTTCAACCCGGAAATCCTGAGGGGCTCTCCCCGGCGGGACGCGTCCTTTAAAACCGCCTCGTAGACGGCGCTGAGCAGAGCGATTCCCGGCAGGATCGGCTCTCCCGGAAAGTGACCGTTGAACCACACGGAATTTTCCGGCACCTCGGCTCCGGCCTCGATGCCTTCCGCCGCAATCCAATGGACATCTTTGAGCAGCTTCCACCGTTCGGTCAATATTCGAACCTCTTTCCGACGCTTCGTCCACGTCCGCGGAACGTAGTTCTATACCATTTAGTATTTTTTTCAATCAAAAATATTCCCGGCAGGCGCAAGCGAAAGGAATTTCAGAAAAAAGCCGGATCGCCGGGGGATTTCAGCCGCATGATGTCTCTGCCCGCCAGATATGAAAGCGGAACGATCCGCAGCCTTTTGTCCTTGATGCCTGCCAGCGTTTTTTCCAATTCGTCCCAAAAAACGGCCGGGTCTTCGAAACCCCGGGGCGGCCGGTCGTGCAGAAGGATAATATCGTCGCTTTTTACTTTTTTGAGAATCCTGTCGGAAAGATTCCGAATGCGCCAATTACCCGCATCCCGCGCCCGGCAGTTGAAGGTGACGCAAAACAGCCCCAGCGCCTCCAGAACGGGAAAAAGCTTCGGATTGACGATGCCGACCGGCGGGCGGAATGCCAGGGCGTCGATGCCCATCCCTTGAAGAACTTCTCCGGCCTGAACAATTTCACGGCGGAGCGTGCGGCTCCCCCTCAGCATCAAAAAAGGATCATGGTTCATGGAATGATTGCCGATGCTGTGCCCGCGCCGGACCATCTCGCCTACCAGATGCGGAAAGCGCGCGGCGTTGGCGCCGGACACGAAAAAAGCGGCCTTCGCGCCGTGGCGGTCCAGCAGATCCAGAACCTTCGGCGTCGTGGCTTCGGAAGGACCGTCGTCAAAAGTAAGGGCGACGACCCTTTGCCCCGTGCGTCCCCGGCTGATGACCGGCCCCAGAAAGTGTGCTTGAGGTAAAAAACAGGACGCTACGCACAACCCCACATACACGGACAACACGGAAGCCGAAAGCAGGGGATTGACGAAAAAAACCGCAAACGCGGCCATCAACGCCGCACCCCCCGCAATCAGGGCGGGGCTTAACCGTTTTTTTCCTTCTTCCATGAGAAGCCTCTCCGGGCGCGCCGCTTGGAACCCGCGCAAAACGGGTTGAATGCCCCGACGGCCTGATCACCTGAAGGTTGCGCGAGATGGCGCGAGGTCAAACCGACCCTCCCCGCGAAAAAACCGGACCGCTGTCATGCGATGAGATATTCCCACAGCGGCCCCGTATGCCCCCGCTCGTAGAGCCTGGGCAGGATGCGTGTCGCCTTGCCCTCACCAGCCCCGATCAGCCAATTGATCCTTCCGGCGGCATGCGCTTCAACCGTCCGAATGATTTCAGGCCCGGAAAGGAAGGGCGAGCGGTAAAAAACCGGTTCGATCAGATTCTGCGACGCCTGAATCTGGCCTTCGCGCACGGCCGTGTCGTACAGGGCCGTATGCGGGTAAATGCGGATGCCGCAGAAAAAGAAAAAAACCGCCCGGCTCAGCCGATCGGCGCCTTCGAGGGTCTCCCGCAGCGTCTCCCGGTTTTCGCCGGGGCCGCCCAGCAAAAAATAGTGGGCGATGTACAGACCGGCCGTTTGCGCCTGCCGGTGGGCATCAAAGACATCGGCGGCGGCAAAAGGCTTCCTCAGGTTCGACAGCATCGTGTCGGACAACGATTCCGTGCCGAATTCCACATGCGTGAGTCCGGCTTGCGCCAGTTCGCGAAAATAGCCGTCCGGCAAGGCGGTGGGGGCAAAAAATCCTCCCCAGGGAATGGTTATCCCCCGATCCCTGAAGGCCCGGGCAACCTGAAGGCTGTGCTCGACGCTGGCGTTGAACGCGGAATCGGTCACAAAGATGTACCGGGCGCCGGCCTCCTGCAGACGGCGGGCCTGGTCCGCGACCTCCGGCGGGTCCAGGAGCCTCATTTTACCGCCTTCGATGTGGGGGTAGGTGCAGTAGCTGCATCGAAACGGGCATCCCCTCTTCGTCTGCAAATTCAGCATGCCGCCGTACGAAACATAAAATTTCGCGTATTCGGCATCGGGGTCAAAGACCCGGTGCAGCTCTCCTTTCCAGGGAAGATAGCGGATGGACGGAGTATCGGGAGTGATCACTCCCGGGACAGACGAAGCGTCCCGGCCCTGCTCCAGCGCATCGAGCAGCACGGGGAGCCTCTCCCCTTCTCCGGCGATGCCGTAGTCCGCGCCGAGCGCGTGGAAGAATTCAAGGGGAAAAACCGTATAGCCGCTCCCCCCCAGAATAAGCGGCGCCTTCGAATGCCGCCGGATGACGCCGATCATGTCCCGGTAGTCGGAAAGGAAACCGCGGGCATTCATCAGGTCCGTGTTGTCGATATTGCGGATCGAAAATCCGATGTAGTCCGGTTCGTACGCCCGAAGCTGTTCCCCCAGGCTTCCAAGCGACGGACAGTGATTCATGTCCAGAATTTTCGTTTGATACCGGGAATGCAGGGCGCCCGCCACATAGTCAAGCCCCAGCGGATAAACCGGATAGGGCTTTTTCATCCTGTTGGCGGAAATCAGCAATACTTTCTTCATGAAAACATTCTGCTTTGAATGGTTGAAAGAACAGGGCCGTTTCCGGCCCCGGCAGGAATCAGGCTTTGGAAGCTTTGGCCTGCAGAATGAACGTCGCCAGCGTGCGGACCGAAGCAAACACCCTGGCGCCCAGTTCCTTGCTGTCAATCTTGACGCCGTAATCCTTCTCAATCATCATCACCAGCTCCAGCACATCGATGGAATCAATGCCCGTCTCGCCGCCGACCAGCGGATCATCATCCTTTATATCCCCGGGGGTTACGTCCAGCAGCCCCAGCGTTGCAATGATTTTCCCTTTCAGTTCACTGATAACTTCTTCTACCGTACTCATGCTTCACCTCGACAAATTAATGAAAACTTTTTCACGGCGCCAAGCCGCAGCCCCGCGCGCTTCAATCTCCCGGGCAAGGGTTGTCCGGGCCATTCCCGGACGGCGTTTGCAGTTCCTTCCCCATAATTTTTTCCAGCACGACCCGGACAAGCCAGCGGGAAAACACCCGGAAGTACTTATCCCCCGCCATTCGGATCCCGACAATAAAAACGATCGTGGAAACGGCGTAAATCAGCGGCCCGCCGATGATCACCACCAGCGGCTTCCTGATCCAGACCGCGATGACCCCCAGGGCAACGACCGCCGGCAAACCGATCACATAACTGAACGCGATCAGGACCAGCCCGACCAGGATTTTAGGCGTCGGTTTTTCCCTGATGGCCGACAGATCGGCTTTTTCCTCGATTGCCGACCTGCAATATTCTTTGCGGGCAAAATAAAGGGCCGTTTTTTTGAGAATGCTCAAAACCAGTCTCAACCGGACAGCTTATTTACAAACCTCGGGCATCATATCTGCAATCGGCAAAGATTTGCAATATTTTTTTATCCCTCATAATTTCATGGCATGAAAAGGCAAATTCAGCTATAAGGTTTGACGATAAATTTATACGGAAAAGAGGAATAAAAACCATGAACAGAGCAGCCCTCCACCAAATCAGCTACGGCGTTTACATCGTCACGTCCGGCAAAGACGGCAAATTCAACGGTCAGATCGCCAACTCCATCGTCCAGGTCACCTCCAGGCCCGCCACCCTGGCCATCTGCATCAACAAGGAAAACTACACGCACGCCCTCATACGGGAAAGCGGAAAATTCGTCGTTTCCATTCTCTCGGAGGCCGCCCCGATGGCCTTCATCGGTCTTTTCGGCTTTAAAAGCGGCCGCGACGTGGATAAGCTCAAAGGCGTGAAAAGCAAAACCGGCGCGACCGGCGTGCCCATTGTTCTGGATCATGCCCTGGGATTCATCGAAGCCGAAGTGGCAGGTGAGCTGGACGGCGGCACCCACACGATTTTCCTTGGAAATGTGGTCGAAGCGGACCTGGCGGGGGAAGGCACGCCGATGACATACGCCTACTATCAGAACGTCAAGGGAGGCAAATCCCCCAAATCCGCCCCGACGTACGAAGCCGACGCGGCCGCCGCCAAACCGAAAGCTCCGGCCGCGGCCCGCTATGTGTGCAGCATCTGCGGCTACGTGTACGATCCCGCCGAGGGCGACCCCGACAACGGCATCGCCGCCGGCACCCGATTCGAGGACGTCCCCGATTCCTGGACATGCCCGGTATGCGGCGCGGAGAAAAAAATGTTTGAAGTGGACCGGTAAGGTTCAGGCATCAGGACAAAGAACAGGCGCCGGCCCTTCGTTGCAGGTGATGCTTGACACTTTGCCGCATTTTTTATAGGGTTATTTTCCTTTAAAATTTTATGACATACGATCAACCGGATGCTGCCCCCGGTCATAAAATGATGAACGGCAGGAGAAAACAATCTTGACGGATGCAATCAAGCAAATCAGCCTGGATGTCCTTGTCGCCATGAATACGGTCGTCAAGAACGTGCGCTTCTATCCGCTCAGCAGCGCCCTCGTCATGAATGGAATGGAAAACCTGCACCAGGTTTTTCTCAACTATTTCAAGGCATATCCATCGTTTATCCTGTCGGAATCGGAAAAAACCCTGCTTGTCGGCGATGAACCCCTGACTCAGAAAGACCATGAAAAATCCTATGTTGCCTCGACCCTTGAAATTCTGCTGAAATTCAACATCAAAAGCATGTCGCTGCACAGGGGGCTGGAAAAGCGGGAATTGCTCACTCTGCTGTCCTACCTTGCAAAAGACCCGGAAAAGATCCTGGACGAGGGCGGCCTGCCGGAGCTTATCGAGAAGAATCATCTATCGCATATCCGCCTGGACGAAAAAATATTCGTTGCCAAGGGGAAAAATCAACAGATTGTCGCCGGCCTGGAACTGACCGACGACCAGATCATGCGGTACCTCGGCGAATCCCACCCGGAATTGAAAGGCGACCGGCAGAAGCTTCTGGAGCTGACGGACAGCCCGGAGTGGCTGCTTCGGTCCTTTGAGGAAAGCCTTTCCAACCTGGCCGCCGAGAAAGACGTTCTGCCCGCGGTTCAGTTCGCGGAAAAGCTGACCGGAATCCTGAAGCGGATGGATGAAGTATCGGATCAGATGGACCCCGATACACAGAAAAAAATCAGGGAGAATATCGACCGGGCCGCAGCGGGCATCGGAGAGGCTGTCGCCTCGGAAATTCTGCTTCAACACGGGGAAGAATCCGCAAGCGGCGCGCTGATGCGGCATCTGGTCGGCAGACTCCTTCCGGACGCAGGCGCGGCGGCATCCGAAATCTCCAAGGATGCGGATGCATCCGGCGGCAATGAAGCTCCGGAGGCGGACAGCCTGCCGCAGATTCGGGAAAACATCGAACGGCTGCTGGGCGACAGCGCAAAAGGCGTTCTGGATCAGGCGGTCATGTCGTCGCTCACCCGGACGGTGAAAACCCTGGCGGCTCACAAGGAGCAGGCAACGGTGGACACCATCATGAACCGCTTTCTGGCCAATATGTTTGCCGAAGATGCCAGAGTGCGGGACCAGGCGGCGCGTGCCCTGATCGAAATCATTGAAAACCTGCCGGACAAGGAAAAGCAGGCCGTCCTCGGGGGAATCGCCGGCAAACTGCTGGATTGGATCAGACTGGAAACGCTGGCAACGCCCGCCTATCGGAAAATCTGCAATTTTCTCAGGGACCACGTAAATGATCTGATCTGGCAGGACGACTTTCACGCGGCGATTCCGATTCTGGACTTTTTCAACGATGTCCGGACGGGCGTGACAGAAAAAAACGATACGATCCACGAAATATCCGTTGACTTCATCGACGCCTGCGCCTCCGCCGAGCGCATCGCCATCCTCTTCAATTTTTTCAAGGAAGGGGAGCCGGATAAAAAGCGCGACGCGGGGGAGATGCTGATCCGGCTCGGAGACGCAGCGCTGAACCAGCTTCTGGACATTCTCAAGGACCACCGGGACAGCAATGAGCGCGTCCGCATCATGCGGCTGATCATCAGCGCCGGCCGGAGGGCGATTCCGCCGGTCCGCGACCGCCTCGGCAAGGATCAGCCCTGGTTTTACCTGCGGAACATCGCCTATATCCTGAGCCACATCGGAGATGAATCCAGCGCCGAAGCGATGCAGCCGCTGCTTCTGCACGAAAACATCAAGGTGCGGATGGAGGCGCTCAAAAGCATCAGCCGCACCGGGAAAAGCCAGCGCTGCACGCTGCTTCTTTCCGTCCTGCCGCAGGTGGAGCACAAATTCATGATCAACCTCGTTGACGCTCTCGGCAACGCAAAGTGCGCCGAGGCGGAGCCGACCCTGCTGATCCTGCTGGAAAACAATCCCATCCGGGACAAAGATCTGCGGGCGACCCTGCAGGAAAGAATCTGCGCCGCTCTGGGCAGCATCGGACTGCCCAATTCCATCCCCGCCCTTTCCAAAATCGTCGGGACCAAATCCTTTCTGGGAATCAGCCGCTACCCGGAAAATGTGAAAGCTGCGGCCGCCCGGGCGCTGGCGTCCATCCAAAGGCGGTAAGGAGCTCCCGCCTCAGACACACTCCTCCAGCGGAAAGGTGAACGCCCTGAGGCCCGCGCGCGGATTTTCCTGTTTGAACTTCCGGACCAGATCGACGAGCTTTTGAACCTCCTCGTCCGGCACGCCCAGCAAAAGGGTATTGTTCCTTCCAGGCCAGTAGTGCGTGCCCAGCTTCGGCTCGCTTTCCTCGCCTTCGCCGGTCGCGCCGTGCATTTTGGTGTAGGATCGAAAGCCCGCGTTCTTAAAGGCTTCCGTGACCCGCTCATCCATCGCCTCGGTGTAAATCATAAAAAACATTTTCATGCGCCCTCCCGAAACAGCCGATGTCTATTTTTCCGCGGTTTTTCTTGTCCGGTTTTTGAATTTTTCCTGCCAGTCGTCAAAAATATCATAGGCGGACGGAACCACAATCAGCGTCAGCACCAGAGACGTCAGCAGTCCGCCAATCACCGATATCCCCATTGGAGCGCGAGTTTCCGCCCCCTCTCCGACGCCCAGCGCGATCGGCAGCATGCCGAAAACCATGGCGAACGTCGTCATGAGAATGGGGCGCATCCGGACAGGTCCCGCCTGAAGGATGGCGTCGCGCCGCGACAGGCCCCGGCCGCGCAAAACATTCGTGTAATCCACGAGTAAAATGGCGTTTTTCTTGACCAGACCCATCAGCAGAATCAGGCCGATAAAGCTGAAGATATTGAGCGTTTTGCCGGTCAGAAACAGGGCGCCGAAAGCGCCGACAAAAGACAGGGGCAGGGAAAGCAAAACTGTAATGGGGTGGATAAAGCTTTCGAACTGCGCGGCCAGAATCATATACGCCATGATCACACCCAAAAGCAGGGCGAAAAGCAGGTAACCGAAAGATTCCGTCATGACGTCAGCCATTCCATAATATTTCGGCATGTAATCCACCGGCAGGATGCGTCCGGCTATCGCATCCAGCTCTTCTTTTGCCTGTCCCAGGGGTTTTCCTTCCAGCGAGGCAAACACGGTGATGGCCCTTTGACGGTCAGCGCGGTTGATGACGCTGGGACCGGTGCCTTCCTCTACTTTAACCACATTGGCCAGCTCAACGAGTTTCCCGTCGCGGGCGCGCACGGCAATGCGCTGCATTCCCTCCGCACTGGCCCGATCCTCCGGATTGAGTCTCACGCGGATATCGTATCGCTTTCCCTTGAGTTCATCTTTATAGCGGGCGATATCCAGCTCTCCGCTGATCAGCAAATTGATCGCCTCGGCAACACTTGCCACATCGACGCCCAGAGCGGCCGCACGGTCACGGTCGATGTAAACCTTGAATTCCGGTTTGCCGACCTCCAGCGACGTATCCACATCCACGATCCCCGGCAGTTTGGAAAATTCCGCCGTGATCTTCTTGGCATACTTTTGCAGGGCATAGAGATCCTGTCCGCGAATACTGTATTGAATCGGCACATTTCTGATTCCGCCTCCGACCACCGAAATGTCCTCCGCGGATACTTTCAGCCCGGGAATCGTCCGCAATTTCGTTCGCGCGATTTTCTTGATATCTTCCTGACTTCTCTTCCGTTCAGCCTTTGGCGTGAGATTGAGCATCATCATTGCGCGATTGGGGTACCCGCCATATCCCTGAACATAAAAAACAGATTTGATTTCCGGAATTTCCTGCATCATGGCTTCCGTTTTTCCCAGATACTGCTCTATCTGCAAAACGGAATAATCGATCGGCGCTTCCATGCGAATCAGGAAGACGCCCTGATCTTCAGGCGGGTTGAATTCCTTCCCAATAAAAGCCGTAAGCCCCAGGCTCAAAAGAAAGATCATCAGGGCGCAGGCCAGCACGGTTTTGCGCCAGCCCAGCGTCCATTCCAGGACCGTCCGGTAAGACGATTCCAGTTTTGCATAAAAATACTCCATGCGATCGCCGATTCGGGTCCAGATGGGTTTCTGAACATTTCCGCCGCCTCCCCCACCCGCGGCCAGGGGATTGGGGATGGATTTTTTATGCGGTTTGAGAAAGATCGATGCCATCATGGGGGTCAGGGTAAAGGAAACCAGCAGCGAAACCATGATCGCAAAAATAATCGTCAGCGCGAACTGGAGGAAAAACCGGCCGATGATCCCTTTCATGAAGGCCACCGGCAGAAAGATGCCGACAATGGCAAATGTTGTCGCCATCACGGCCAGACCGATCTCCGAGGTTGCAAAAGTCGCCGCTTCCCGCGGTTCCATGCCCTCTTCCACGTGACGGTAAATATTTTCAATGACAATGATGGCGTCGTCAATGAGCAACCCCACCGAGAGCGACAGCGCCAGCATGGTCATGTTGTTGAAGGTGAAGCCGAAGGCGTTGATCAGCGCAAAGGTCGAGATCACGGAAACGGGCAAAGCGACGGCGCTGATTAAAGTCGTGCGGATGTTCTTCAGAAAAATAAAAACAGCCAGAATGGCAAAAATACTGCCGATGATTAAATGGAACTGCACCTCGTCGATCGAACGAACAATGAAAACCGACTGATCCACCGCCGTATTGACCTTCATCCCCGGAGGCAGCGTTTTGTTGATTTTTGCCACTTCCGCTTTCACGCGGTCGGCCACCTCCACCGTGTTGGTCCCCGACTGTTTCTGAATGGCCATGCCGACGGCCGGAATCCGGTTAAAACGCGACAGGGACCGTTTTTCTTCCATGCCGTCTTCCGCCCGGC
Source organism: Smithellaceae bacterium (assembly GCA_028693285.1). GTDB lineage: Bacteria > Desulfobacterota > Syntrophia > Syntrophales > Smithellaceae > UBA8904. The sequence continues at coordinate 8,638 of JAQUVQ010000002.1, read as the reverse complement.
CGATATCCCGGACACGGACAGGCGCGCCTTTGTAGTAACTGATGATCAGGTCGTTGAAATCGGGGATTTTGGCAAACTCCCCTTTAATCCGGACGGTATATTCCTTGGTCCGGGTTTCAATCCGCCCCCCCGGCAGCTCGATATTTTCACGCTTCAGGGCCAGGACCACGTCGCTGGGAGCAACCTGATAGGCCTGCATTTTGGCGGCATCAAGCCAGATGCGCACCTGCCGTAAGCGCAGTCCATAGAAAATCACGTCGCCCACGCCGCTGATCCGCTGAAGCTGTTCCTTGAGCACTTCATCGGCATACATGGACAAATCGCGAACCGAGCGGTTTCCGGAAAGGTTCAGAAACAAAATCGGCTGAGCGTCGGGGTCCACCTTGGCAATCCTCGGTTCCTCAATATCCTGAGGCAGTTTGTTGCGAATCCCGGACACTTTTTCGCGCACGTCCTGAACGGCCTGATCGATATCCCTCTCCAGAACGAATTCGATGGTCGTGCGCGACATGCTTTCATAGCTCGTGGACGTAATGGTCTTGACGCCGTTGATGGTGTTGACCGCGCCTTCAATGCGGTCCGTGACGTCCACATCCATCACGTCGGGGCTGGCGCCTTTCAGGGTCGTCGTAATGGTGACAATGGGAAAATCGATTTTCGGAAAAAGATCGACGCCGATAGACGGATAACTGACGACGCCCAGGACCACCAGGGCCATGATCACCATGGTGGCGAAGACCGGGCGTTTGACGGAGGTATCAGCGAGCCACATGAACCTTCACCCCATCCGAAAGATTGTTCTGGCCGACGACGACCACCTGCTCTTTTTCCTTGAGGCCTTCCAGAATTTCCACCCCTTCGCCGTATTTGTTGCCCGTCTTGATGATTCTTTCCTGCGCTTGATTGCCGCGCACCACAAAAACGCGGATCACGGGGCCGTCATACAGGAGGGCCGTTACGGGAATCAAGACGGCATCCCGCGCCGCCTGCGTGTAGATTTGAACGCGGGCGAAATATCCCGGCTTCAACAGATGATCGGCATTGGGAACAACGGCCTCCGCCTGCAGCGTGCGGGTTCTTTCCTCCACGTTCGGATACAGCAGATTCACCCGGCCGCGAAAGGTTTTGCCGGAAAAAGCGTCGACGGTGAAGCTCACTTCCTGTCCGATTTTCAAGGCGGCAACGTCTTTTTCGCTGACGGTAAAATTGAGCTTCAATGGATGTATCCTGATCAGCTGAAAAAGCGGCGTGCCGTTGCGCACGTAATCGCCCGCGGACACTTTCTTTTCCTTGACGGCGCCGGAAAGCGGCGAATGGATTTTTGTCCGCGCCAGCCTTTCCTGCGAGATCGACAGTGTTGCCCGGATTCTTTCCAGCTCTGCTTCCGCCAGCGCCACCCGCGTCGAGACATCGTCAAACTGCTGTTTGGTGATGAGCTCCTCCCGGTAGAGGGCTTCTTTTCTTTTATACTCCGCACGGGCGTTGTCCAGCGAGGCCCGCCCCTGCTTGAGCGCGGCATCGGACCGTTTCCGGTCCAGCCGGTAGTCGGTATCATTGATTTCCGCAAGCAGCATGCCCGCGTGGACGGGCGACCCCTCATCCACTTCGATCCGCCTGAGGATACCGTCCACTTCGGAACTGACGATGACTTCCTCAAAAGCTTTGAGTGTCCCGGTCGTTTCCAGATAGGGCTCTACCCTTTTCGTTTCGGCAGGCCAAATGCGCACATTCACCAGCCTTTCCGGTTCGGCCGCCTTTTCCCTCTGGCAGGACGCGAGCGTCAAAACCGCGAGCGTGAGCAGGATCAGTGCGGACAAACGTCGCGCCGCCTGTCCGCCGGAATTTTGATATTGTAAAAAACGCATGGTTCGCTCCCCTTCCCGACCCGACGCCGCCGCTTTCGTCAATAGCCTTCCTGAACAAACCGAAGCAGCGTGCCGCTTGATTTTCTGACCCTCAAATGCGCCAGCTGACAACCGTACAAGGCATCCACCGTGTTGCGCTCCGACGTGAGCAGCAGCGTGTTGGCATCCATCACGTCGAGGCTGGTCGCCAGACCGTTTTGGTACTGCCTCAGGACGGCATTGTAGTTGTCGTGGGCAAAAACCAGTTGATCTTCCAGAAATTTCAGCGTGCCTCTCTGGGTTTCCAGATCCAGCCAGGCTCCGCGAATCTCGATGTCGACGTTTTTCTTCAGATCATCATACGCCAGCCTCGCCTGCCGCTCCCTGGACCTTGCCTCCTTGAGCTCGGCCACTCTCAAGCCCCCTTCAAAAAACGGAAAATTCAGGGAAACGCCGGCCAGAACACTTTCCCGGTTGAGCGTTGAAGTTGCAGGATTTTGATCAGCGCCGTTGTAAATGGCAAAAAAACCGACATACGGCCAGAAAGCGCCCCGGGCATATTTGACCTGCCGCTCGGAGACCTGAATCTGCACGTCGTAGCTTTTCAGGTCCGGCCTCATTTGAAAGGCGGTCTGCCGCAGACGATCGAACGCATCGACGGCGGAGAAGTCGGGCGCCTCCTCTCTGAGCCGGAAGTTTTCCTCGATTCCCGTGACGCGGACCAGGGCCGCGCGGGCGAGCTGGAAGGCGTTGGTGGCCCGAAGATAATCGGACTGCGCCCCGGACAATTCGCCGTCGGCGCGCAGCAGAGCCGTACGGGTCACCTCGCCCACCTTCAGCCGTTTCTCGACAAAATAGCGGTACTGCGTCAGACGCTCCACGTTGGCGGCGGCGATTTCCAGCGCTTTTTTCGCTTTGAGGGCGTCGTAATAGGCCGTCGCCACGAAAAAAATAAAATCCGACTTGGTGCTTTCCAGATCAAACTCGCTTTTGGAAATAAGCTGTCCGGAGATTTTCAAGGCGTCCAGTTCGCGGATGCTCAGCGAAAAACTCTCGTCGGCGCGGACGCCCCAGTTGCCTGATTCGTTTGGCTGAATGAGAACATTGCCATAGGCAGGGGGATCCCCGTATTTTTTTTCCGAAAAGCGATTGTACGTGCCAAACGCAGTAACTCTGGGCATTAAAACCGCCCAAGCCTTCTCCTTACCCATCTTCGCGATGTAGAGGTTTTCCTCGGCATACTTGATTTTTTCGGAATTTTTCACGGCCTCGGCATACAGGTCCCGCAGGCTGTATTCCTGCGCGAACGCCGTCGGGGAACACAGCAGGAGCGCGGTCCACAAAATCATCATGTACAACGGCAATTGCTTAACTCGTGAATATCCTTTTTCGTCCCAAAAACGTTTTGCGGTCAACGGACAACTCCCATGGCTCTTTGCAGGCGGGCGTGAGCAATATTGTAATCGGCCAGGGCATTGGCATACTCGGCCTTGGCGCGGGTCAAGAGCGTCTGCGCGTCAAGCACCTCCGTGGAGCGCGCCACCCGCTCCTTGTAGCGGGCTTCGGCGATGCGGAAATTCTCTTCGGCCTGTTCGATCACTTTTTTTGAAACGGCAATCTGGCTTTCGGCTTCCTGCAGCGCCAGAAAGGCGTTCTTGATCTCCAGGGCGATCTGGTCGTTGAGCTCCCGGGACTGATCCAGTGCCTGGTTTTCCCTGGCTTTCCCGGCGTCCACACGGTATTTCGTTTTGCCCCACTCCCAGAAATTCCAGCTGGCCACCGCCATGACCTGCCAGCTTTCCGTGTCCTTGTACTGCGTGCCGGAAAGCGATGCGGTATCGCCGAACCGTCCGTAATTTCCGACCAGATTGACCGCCGGGAAAAACTCGCTTTGCGCCGCGCGGACCATCTTGCCCGCCTGTTCGACCCGGAGCTCCGACATTTTAAGCTCCGGACGGCGCTGCCGGGCAACGGCCAGGCACTCTTCAAACGATTGACGCAGGGGCTGATAGTCGAGAATATCGACCACCTCGAGAGGCGTCCAAACTTCCCTCTTCAAGATCGTGTTCAATCGCGCCTTGGTCGATTCGACGCCGTTTTTCGCCTTCACCAGCGTCTGCCTTCCGTTGGCCAGCTCCACTTCCGCGTGCAGCATGTCGTTTTTGGGAATCAGGCCGACCCGGTAAAAATTCTCGGCCACATCGCAGTGGGCGGCCAGCATGTCCACCTGCTGCCGGGCCGTCTCCATCAGCCTTTGCGTGCGCAAAATATTGAAATAGGCGATCTTGACATCCTGGACGACGTCCAGGGATTTGGCCGTCTGCTCCACCAGCGCCGTATCCTCGGCGATTTTAAAGGCCTGGTAGTTGGCCAGGATTCCGCCGCCGGCAAAAAGCGGCTGACGGGCCTCGATGCCCCAGTTGTAGTTGTTGATGGTCCCGGTAGTCATGGGCCCTCCCTGGATAACGGGCGGCCCGGCAAATCCGGGAAAGTAGAAGTTGGGATCTTCATTGAGGCGCGTGTAGCTGTAAGTGGTGCTGAACTTCGGCAGAAAACCGGTCAGGGCCTCCTTCTTCTGCGCCTCGGCCCCCTTGACCCCTTCTTTGGCGATGTTCAGCACATGGCTGTTTTGCAGCGCCACGGCGATGCTATCCTCCAGGGTCAGCGCCTGGGCGGATACGGCAGCGGGGCAAAGCATCAGCGAGAGGGCAAAAATAAAGACCCGCAGGCCCCGGCATGTTGTCTTCATGTTTGGCTCCATTTTGACATTGGTGCGCACTGTTTAGTATATTTTCCGCAAAAAATAAACGTTAAAATAATCCTTCGGCAAACCCCCGGTCATTACCGGATAACCTCTTCGATGACGCCGCCGCCCAGCACTTCATCGGCCGCGTAAAAAACGACGGACTGGCCCGGAGTCACCGCTTCCTGGGCCTGCTCGAAGACAACCTTCATCCTGTCGCCTTCCCTGATGACGCGGCAGCGCACCGGCCTTTTCCGGTAGCGGATTTTCGCCTCCACGTCTTCGGGAAACCGGTCGGCAAGCATATTCAGGTCACCGGCGATGCAGCCCGAAGACCGGAGTTCCTCCCGCTTCCCGACCACCACCCGGTTTTTCGCCGGGTCAAATCCCAGAACGTAAAGCGGCGTCTTCGCGCTGATGCCCAGGCCGCTGCGCTGTCCGATGGTGTAGGAGACAATCCCCCGGTGGCGCCCGAGAACCTGCCCCGCCGGATTCACAATCTCGCCGGGAACCACCGGCAGGCGCCGGTCTTCAAACAATTGCCGGTAATTCCCCGCCGTCACGAAGCAAAGGTCCTGGCTGTCCTCGCGGAGGGCCGTTTGCAAGGCGGCCCGCCTTGCCATCCCACGAACCTCCGTTTTGGTCAGGGCGCCCAGCGGAAAAAGAATCGACGGCAGATCCCCGGCAGGAATCGGATACAAAAAGTAGGTCTGGTCCTTGGACTCATCCTTTGGCCGCATCAGCGCCCAGCGGCTTTGCCGCTTTACGATTCTTGCGTAATGGCCGGTCGCCAGGCAATCAAAACCCAGACTGCGGGCTTTCGCGAAGAGCGCGCCGAATTTCAGATGGCGGTTGCAATCCACGCAGGGATTGGGCGTCCGTCCGCTTTGGTATTCGCGGATGAATCTGGCAATCACCCGGTTTTCCATCAAGTCGGCAAAATCAAAGGTCCGGTGGGGAATCCCAAGCTGATCGCAGACTCTTTGGGCGTCGGCGGCGGACTCATCCGTAAAACGCCCGGGGGCGTCCCCCGGCCGGTGAACGCCCAGCAGCATCGTCGCCCCGGCAATCTCATGGCCCGCCTCCCGAAGCAGCAGCGCAGCGACCGACGAATCCACTCCGCCGCTCATGGCCACCAGAATTTTTCTTCCCGCACCGCCCTGCATGCCGCGCCTTTCAAAAAGTAGTTTCCCCTTTTCCACAATCTTTTGCCGCTTTGCAACTTTTTTTTCCGTGCCGGCTTTTCCAATCTTGCAATTTCAAGGCAACCTTGCTATTCAGATTCCACCAAATTCCGAGGGTGACCGTGAGGCATTTTGCCCGGCCGCAGGGCGGCCGGATCGATCTTCACGGAAAGATTGGGAAAACCGGGTGCCTGGAATGGAGATCCATTTTCTTCTTTTTGTCCTGCTTCTGGCGGCAACCGCCGTCATCAGCTTCGCCTACGCGATCTGGAGGGGACGCAACGACCAGCAGATCCTCCGCAGCATTCTGCAGAGTTCGCCGATCCCTACCTTTGTCATCTCCACCAACCGTAAAATCCTCTACTGGAACCGTGCGCTGGAGGGGCTCTCGGGCATCCGCGCGGAAGAAGTCCTGGGCACCGACCAGCAATGGCGCGCGTTTTATTCTTCGCCGCGGTCCTGCATGGCGGACCTGATCATCAGCAAAAAGATCGATCACTCCTACTCGCTTTACGCCGGAAAAGTCGCCAAGTCCAAAATCCTGAAGTATGCCTATGAAGTGACGGAGTTTTTCCCGGATCTGGGGGAAAAGGGAAAATGGTTCCGGATCACCGCAACGAGCATCCGCGATTCCAGCGGCAAAACGTTCGGCGCCATGGAAACCCTGGAAGACATCACCGACCAGAAGACGGCGGAGGAGGAACTGCTCAAAAGGACCAAGCTTGAATCCCTGGGAACGTTTGCCGACGGCGTCGCCAAGGACTTTGACAGTCTTCTGACCGCCATTTTGCGCAATGTCTTTCTGGCGAAAATTTCCGCAAGCGAAGAGGATAAAATTCTGGAAAACGGCCTGGCCGTCGCGGAACGCGCCGGCCTGCAGGCCAAGGAACTGGCCCATCGGCTCATCACCTTTGCCCAGGGCGGCTACCCCGTCAAGAAAATTGAAAGAATCGGCGGGTTGATTCAAGAGACCGTCGAGAAAACCCTGGCCGGGTCCAAGGTAACCTGCAAGCCCGCGATCGCCGCCGACCTCTGGCCCGTGGAAGTGGACGCCCTGCAGATCAAACAGGTGATTGAAAACATGGTCACCAACGCGAAGGAGGCCATGCCGGAAGGCGGCTCCATGGAAGTGATCGCAGAAAACACCACGACCGGCACCAACATCCGGACGCTCGGCGAGGGCAACTATGTCCGGATTGTCATTCGGGACAGGGGCGTCGGCATCCCCCGGGAGAACCTCTCCAAAATTTTCGATCCGTATTTTACGACCAAGGAAAAGAAGGAGCGGGGCGGCATCGGCCTGGGGCTGGCCATTTGCGATTCCATCATCAAGTATCACAACGGTCTGATCAGCATGGAATCGACGGTCGGCGCCGGTACGACTTTTTTCATCTATCTGGCCGCCATGCCCAACGGGTCCGCCCGGCTAACCGCCGGCTAGGCGGACCGCTCGTGCTCGTTCTTGACGCTGTCGTGCAGCTCCTCAATATGGCGCAGCCGCTCCTGAAACGTGGCAATGCCCAGCGCCGACTCCCGGGGATGAAGATTTTCAATCTCGGCAAGCCGGTTGCGCAAGTGCAGAATGATTTCCTCCGCCAGACTTAACAGCAGAGCGCGCTCAGATCTGGTCATCCCCCGGATACCCCCTACTCCTGCTGCATGGACTTTCGGAGCAGAAACGCCTTCTTGATGGATTCCGCGGCGCTTTCAATGCTGACCTTGTCCGTATTGACCATCATGTCGTAATGCTTCGGGTCGTTGATGTCTTCCTTGAAGTAATTCTTGATGAAGCCGACCTGGTACTCATCATACTTGCGCACATACTCCAGCGCTTCCGCTTTGGACATATGGCGATCCCGCATCACTTTTTCCACGCGCGCTTCCTCCGGCGCGATAATGCGCACGCGAAACGCCTTGTCTTTCAAAATGAAGCTTCCGCCGCGGCCGATGATGATGACGTTGCCGTGCTCCGCGTTCGTGTGCATCACCAGCGACAGATGGCGGAGGTATTCATTGGGCCAGATGTGCCGCGATTCGAAAAACGAGCTGATCAGGCTGTCGAAAAACGATATGCTTTTTTCGTCCAGGGATTTGATCACCTTTTCGCTCATATGCGCGCTTTCGGCGACCTTGTGGATCAGTTCGCTCCCCACGATGTTCATCTTCAGTTCCGTGGCGAGAATCCGGGAAATGAAGCCCCCGCCGGCCCCCGTCTCGCTCGACAGCGTGATCACATGCCCCGGCTTTTCCTTCTTGTCCCTCTGCCAGCGCATGACCTGATCTTCCACCAGCTTGTCGACGTCCTTATCCCGCAATTTGATATCCCGGGTATAATCGGGGCAATTGACATCGAACAGGGCATTGGTTTTCACCCGATACCGCTTGGTGCAGTTTTCACGCCACGCGCAGATCACGCAAATCCTTTTGTCCGATCCTGTTGACATGCGCCATTCCCCCTTTCTCGTTTGATGTTATGATGCCTCTTCCTGCAGCGCCTCAAATCCGGCAACAATATCAAGAAGCTCCTCGGTAATCGTCATCTGGCGGGTGCGGTGGAACTGCACGTGCAGATCCAGCAACTGCTCTTCAATATTCTTCTCGGCGTTCTGCATGGAAGCCAGGCGGCTGGCGTTCTCGCTGGCCAGCGACTCGGCGAAGGCCCGGTACAGCGACACGAACAGATACTCGCGGATCAGCGATGAAAAGATTCGGTCGCCGTCCATCCGGAAGATCGGCAGCGACTTGGATTCCCATTTTTTCCTGGCGATCTGTTTGAGCCAGTCCGCATCCACCGGCAGAAGCTGCAGCATATGGGGGTGGTACGTTGCTCCGGTCAGGTATTCATTGTAAAAAAGATAGAAATGATC
>JAQUVQ010000001.1 GCA_028693285.1 Smithellaceae bacterium | reverse complement strand
TGTTCTGTGAACCGCTGGTCGGTTACGGTCTGATGGTGAATCCCAAAACCGGGAAGCGTTTTTTCAAGGAAACCGGAAACCGCAAGGAACGCGCGGATGCCATTCTTCTCTTGGGAAATCCCGCCGTGATCATGGGCGATTCTTACGCGGTCAAAAAGCAGGTCGTCCCTCATGCGCTCAAGGGAGGCCTGGAAAACGGAGCGATCAGGAAATTTGACTCGCTGGACGATCTTGCCAGGGCCTACGACATGCCCGTGGGCGCTTTCAAGGAACAGGTTGCCCGCTGGAATTCCTTCGCGGAAAAAAGAAAGGATGACGATTTGGGGTGCATGATCTTTAAAGACGCCAAACCGACCGTCGAAGCGCCTTTCTATGCCGCGCGCCTGTGGCCGAAAGTTCATCACACCATGGGCGGACTGGTGATCAATAAAGACGCCCAGGTGATGGGATTCGACTTCAAACCGGTAAAAGGCCTTTATGCCGCCGGAGAAGTGACGGGAGGCGTCCATGGCGCCGTGCGGCTTGGAAGCGTCGCGATGGCGGATTGCATTGTCTTCGGCCGCATCGCCGGCAAAAACGCGGCCAAAGAAAAAGCCTGGAGTTGAGGTTGCGTTTCAGCGCGGATTTGATGAAGCAAGGAGAAGATCGTATGGAAAAAAAGAAAAATCTGATAATCGCGGCGGTCCTGTTCTGCGCGGTTTTACTGATGGTTGTCAGCACAGGACTCTGGGCGGCGCCCAAGCTCGCCCAATCCAAAGCCAAGCCGGGCGACTGTGTTGCCTGTCATGTCGATAAAAAGGTGCTTCCGGAGACGCATCCCGACACCCGGTCGATGGATATGAAGGCCTGCCGGGCCTGCCACACCGCGGACAATATGAGCCTGACCGGAAAATTTCCCGGCAGCCACACGCATATGCTCTCCGGCGTGAGCTGCGAAGCCTGCCACGGCAGGACCGGGCAGCCGGAAGAGGCGCCGATGGAGAAATGCGTCGCCTGCCACGGGCCGACGGCAACGCTCGCGGAAAAGACAAAAGATGTGAAGCCGACCAATCCGCATACATCCCCGCATTACGGAACGGAGCTGGACTGCAACCTGTGCCACAAACAGCATGCCAAATCGGAAAACTACTGCGCGCAGTGCCACAAGTTCGACTTCAAGACACCGTAAAATGACCCCTGGATTTTCACCCCAAACCGGCGGCGGGTCCCATGACCGCCGCCGGTTTTTTGCAAAGTGTTTTTCACGGATCAAATTCCGGCATGCAGGCCCGGCAGCATGATCTCCTGGAGTCTCAATCTCTGGCGTTCAAAATCTTCTTCGCCTGCCTTTGAAGCGAGATCCAGCATGTCCCCATACCGCAGAGTAACGCGGGCAAAGGGTTTGGGCAGCATGAAGCGGTCCCAGCTTCTGAAATACCAGGCCCGGTCGGCGGAGGCGTAAATGGGGACCACGAAAGTTCCCTCAACCTGGGCCAGGCGGATTACGCCGGCTTTGACCACTCCCGCAGGTCCTCTCGGTCCGTCCAGGATATGGCCGGCAAAGCCGTATTGCGACAGGTGCGCGATCATGCCTTTCAACGCCGTCCCCCCGTCTTTCGACGACGAACCGCGGACGGTATGCCAGCCGGTCTTCTCGGCAATGCGGGCGATGACGTCGCCGTCCCTGCTCTGGCTGATCATCAGCGCCGGGTGATAGGGCGCATAATTCTTGAAGTAGCGGACGGCTGAAAAGAACTGCTGATGCCAGCAGCACAGAAGAATCCTGCCGCCGCCCCGCAGGTGATCGAGCCAGGGCTTTTCGTTTTCCACGCGAAGCCGGAACGTCCAGCTGTAGGCGCGAATCAGATAATAAACAATATTCTGAAGCTTGTCCGCCAGCAAAAATCTGTATTTTTTCAGCATCAGGATGTTCCCTGCGAGATGACGTTCCATGGCACCGGTTGACTGCGCCGCATGGCGCGGGATGGCGTTTCGGCCTGAGTCGGAATCAGCCGGTCCGTTTGCGATTTTTTACCGTTCCGGTTCAGCGGGGGGAAGCCCCAGCTTATCGGTGAGATACCTGCAGAACCGCTGATAAAAGATTTTCGTGTTCATGCTCTTTTCCATATAATCGCATCGCAGACTCTTCACTTCCCTGATGGCGTCCTCACCGATATATCCGCTCAGGACGAGGCGGGGAACGTTGACCAAGTCGCCATGTTCGCGGTCGATGGTTTTGAGCAGCTCCGTTCCGCTCATTCTGGGCATCGTATAATCAAGAATGATGATGGAGGGCTTGACGCCCGTTCGGAGCAGTTCCAGCGCCTCTTCGCCGTCCCCGGCTTCAAAAAACTCCAGTTGCAGGTCCTGAAGGATGCGTGTCACCTGCCGGGTGAAAATAAAGCGGAAATCTTCTTCGTCGTCCACCAGGAGGATATTTGCACTTGCCATAACTGCCCTTTGCCTTTTGCTGCCCTGTTTCATCCGGACGTTGGCCGGTCCGCGGAATGGATTCCGCCCGCGCCTGCCGCCAAAGCTTATCCGCCGATGCCGTGCAAAAACATTGCATATTTTCTGACATTCCGCAACGCGTGACTTGCCCTTACGGCTGATGAAGGGGCCCCCGAGAAAATCGTGACGAAAATCATTGACAAATCCGGCTCCCGGTAATAGCATTCCGTCACTTTTTTCCTGAATGGCGCCGCAGCCGCGGAAGAGTTTTTGAAGTGCTGCGACGGAATCGGGCATTCGGCGGACGGACGGGGATGCCAAAGGGATATGTTCCGCTCCTTCCGGCGTCCGGATCGGAAATCAAAACCCGTAAAACGGCGGGGGCGGGGAGCATTGCAGACCGGTGAGCGGAAGAATCGCTAAAAAAAAGGCATTGGAAATCATCAAAAATTACCCGCGTTCCGGCGTGCTGGTCGTCGGGGACGTCATGGTGGATCATTTCATCTGGGGCAGGGTGTCGCGCATTTCTCCCGAGGCGCCGGTGCCGGTGGTCGATGTTCAGAAGGATTCCGTGATGCTGGGCGGCTCCGCCAACGTCCTCAACACGATCTACGCGATGGGCGGCAGGGTCTTTGTGGCCGGCGTGATCGGCTCCGACGACATCGGCCGGGGTCTGATCCGCCAGCTTGAGGAGCGCAGGATTGACACGAATGGCATTCTGTTGGAAAAGGGAAGGCCGACCACCCTCAAGACCAGAATTGTGGCCCACGGGCAGCAGGTGGTTCGGTTTGATCACGAAAGCCGGATGCCGATCACCCGCGCAAGCGCGGCCCGGATTCTCGACTATGTCCGATCCCTGCGCGGGCAAATCGGAGCGATCGTGATTTCCGACTACAGCAAAGGCGTGGTTTCCCGCGAACTGGTGGAGGGCATTCAGGCCGTCGCCGCCGAATCGAAAATTTTTCTATGCGTCGATCCGAAGTCCAGCGACTTCGGCCTTTATTCGGGCGTCCATGTCATCACGCCCAATCATCATGAGGCCCAGCGAGCCGCCGGCATGGAAATCGTCAACGGAGACGATCTTCTGAAACTGGGGGAGGCGCTCTTGGCCAAATTTGATTTTCAGGCGCTCCTGGTAACGCGCGGCGAAGAGGGGATGAGCCTTTTTGAGCGACGCCGCGGGATCCGCCACACCCACTTTCCGGCGCAGGCCAAGGAAGTCTATGATGTAACGGGGGCCGGCGACACGGTCATCGGCGTTCTGGCGCTGTCTCTGGCCGCCTGCGCGAATTTGAAGGAGGCCACCGCGCTGGCCAACCACGCGGCGGGCATTGTCGTGGGCAAGGTCGGAACGTCCACCGTGTCGCGGGAAGAATTGATCGGCGTATTATGAGCAAACCGGTTCCGGCCCCGGCGGTGAAGCTGATCTTCAGCGTTTTCGCGCCGCCGGGAAAATGGATTAACGACGCGATTTGCCGCCTGTCGGTCCTGTACGGACCGCCGGACTATGTGAGCGCGCAGATCCCTTTTGATGATACGGCGTATTATGCGCCGGAAATGGGACAGACGCTGGTGCGGCGTTTTCTGTCGATGGAAAAGCTGATCCGGCCGGAGTCGCTGCCGGACATCAAGCTGGCCGCGAATGAAATCGAAAGCGATACGCGCCCGGATAGCGGCCGCCGCGTGAACATTGATCCCGGCTACCTGTCGCAGGCGCACCTTATTCTGGCCACGGGCAAAGGCTACACGCACCGGCCTTATTTGCGCGACGGAATTTACGCGGATTTGACCCTGATCTATCAGGCCAAAAAGTTTTGTTCCCTGCCCTGGACGTATCCGGATTACGGAAACGAGAGGCTCTGGACGATGTTAGCGGCGATCCGGTCCCGCTATCTGCTGCAGCTGAAAACGGCCGGAGACGGGGCAAAGCCCCCTGTTTTGCCGCGAAAGGATTGAACATGATTAAAAGCATGACCGGCTACGGCCGGGTGGAAACGATCTGCGACGGCCGGAACATCGTAGTGGAAGCAAAATCCGTGAATCACCGGTTTCTGGAGATCGCTCTTCGAACGCCCGCCGCGCTCTATCCGCTGGAGATGGAGTATAAAAAGAAAATCGGGGAGCGATTCAGGCGCGGCCGCATCGATGTTTCCATCCGGCTGGAGGGAGAAGGCGCCGAAACCTCCAGGGTGCATCTCAATATGGAAGTTGCCCGGGACGCCTTTGAGGTTCTAAGCCGGCTCAGAAGAGAGTTCAATATTGAAGAGCCCGTGAGCCTCAAGAACCTGATCGGCTTTCGGGACATTTTTTCGCCGCCCGCAGAAACGAAGCTGGACGCCGATTTTCTGGATCGGGTCGAGCAGACGATGCGCGAAGCCCTGTCGCTCCTGGTCCGTATGCGCCAGGATGAGGGGATCGCCCTGTTTGCGGATATGCACGGCAGGCTTCAGTCCATTCGGGACATCATGGAGGCCATTCGCCTGCGGGCGCCGCAGGTGGTGCTGGACTATCAGAAGCGTCTTTCCGATCGCGTCCGGGAGCTGACGGCGGGAATGGAGCCGGATCCGGCCCGTCTGGCGCAGGAAGTGGCCATTCTGGCGGACCGGTGCGACATCACGGAGGAAATTGTCCGCATGGGAAGCCACATCGGTCAGTTTGAGGCCCTGCTGGCAAGCGAGGAGGCCGAAGGCCGCAAGATCGACTTTCTTCTTCAGGAAATGAACCGGGAAATCAACACGATCGGTTCCAAGAGCAGCGACACGGACATTGCCCGCCTGGTGATCGAGGTGAAAAGCGAGCTGGGCAAATTGCGCGAACAGGCGCAGAACATCGAGTAGGCGTATGAAGGAAAAGGGAATCTGCATGGTCATCTCCGCGCCCTCCGGGTCCGGAAAAAGCACCCTCTGCCGGAGGCTGCTCGCCGCCTGTCCGGACATGGAATTTTCCGTTTCCTTCACGTCGCGGGAGCCGCGCCCCAACGAGATCAACGGGAAAGATTACCATTTTATTTCCCGCGAGAATTTTCAGTGCCGGATCGAACGGGGCGAGTTTGTCGAATGGACGGAAAATTTCGGCGAATTCTACGGAACGTCCGGCAAAGTGCTGCAGGATCTGCTGCAAAGCGGAAAGGATCTGCTCCTCGATATTGAACCGCGCGGGGCCAGCCAGGTCAAGAATCAATTGCAGGAGGTCGTTCTGGTTTTTGTGCTGCCCCCCTCTCTGGACGAACTCCTAAGAAGGCTGCAGAGGCGGGGGCATGAAACGCCGGAGGCGATCCAAAAACGTTTTGACCGGGCCGAAAGTGAACTCAAGGAAGTTCTGTGGTATGATTACGCCGTCATCAACGAAGACCTGGACGCGGCCGCAAAACAGCTGACCGCGATTTACCAGGCGGAAAAATGCAGAACAAACCGTTTGCTCGGCATGATCCGCCGTTTATATCCAACGATGAAAAAAGAGGCATAGGAGGTGCTCGATTCATGGCAAGAATTACGATAGAAGATTCCCTAAAGGTGGCGAAAACCCGGTTCGGCCTGGTGTCGCTGGCGTCCAAGCGCGCGCGCCAGCTGCTGAAAGGGTCCAGGCCCTTGATGGAGAGCAAAAACCGGGAGATTGTTCTTGCGCTTCGGGAAATCGCGGCGGGCAAGGTTGTTTACGCCCATCCTGAATTTTTGAACGGGTCGCAGGAAGATTTCAAACCGATACCGGACAACACGGAATTTATCGGCGATGAAGAATATCTCGAATAGCCGGCCGGAAGACCGGCTGATCTTTGCGCTGGATGCGCCGGGGGTTGAGGAGGCTTCGTCCTGGATTGACCGTCTTTCCGGCAGCGTCGGCCTGTTCAAGGTCGGCAAGGAACTGTTCACGTCCGCAGGGCCGTCCATCGTGGAGCGCATTTTGCAAAAAGGCGGACGGGTTTTTCTGGATCTGAAGTTTCACGATATTCCCAACACGGTGGCCCGCGCCGGTGAAGCCGCGACGGCGCTGAAGGTGGATATGTTCAACGTGCATGCCTCGGGCGGAAGCCGGATGATTCGGGAAACCGTCCAGGCCGTGGGGGCGCTTGCCGAAAAAAAAGGCATTGAACGCCCGGCGGTGCTGGCCGTGACGGTGCTGACCAGTTTGAACGATCAGGACCTGGCGGAAATCGGTTTTGAAAAAACGGCGGGCGATCTGGTTCTGCATCTGGCAAAAATGGCCCGTGAGGCCGGAGCGTCGGGGGTGGTGGCATCGCCCAGGGATATTGCCGCGCTGAGGCGGGCGCTGGGGGACGATTTTCTGATCGTGACGCCCGGCATCCGCGCATCCGATGAAAAAGTTGCGGATGATCAGAAAAGAACGCTAAGCGCCTTTGAAGCGATTTCGGCAGGCGCCGATTACATTGTGGTGGGCAGACCCATCCGTAAGGCGCGCGATCCCCTGGAGGCCTGCCGCCGGATCATTCGGGAGATTGCCGACGGACTGGAAGCCCGAAACCGCGCGTGACCCTATCAAAGGCAGACGGAAGGCGGATCATGGAGGCAGTTTACGGCATCAATCCCATCAAAGTTCTCCTTTCCCGGGACGCAACTCCTCTGAGAAAAATCATCATTGCCGAAGGCCGGAGCGGTCCGCCTCTTCAGGAAATCCTAACCCTGGCCGGGCAAAAGAACATCCCCGTCGAATGGGCGCCCCGCCGCCGCCTGGATCAACTGACGGGCCGGACCGATCATCAGGGAGTAGCGGGGCTCGGCGAAGCGTTTGCGTATGCCGATCTCGAAGATGTGCTGAAGAACCGCAGCCCGCGCGTGAGCCAAGATCTCGTTTTGATTCTCGACGGCATTCTGGATCCGCAGAATCTGGGATCGGTGATTCGCAGCGCCTATTGCCTGGGCGCCAACGGCGTCGTCATTCCGAGCGACCGGTCGGCGTCCGTCACGCCCGCGGCCATGAAGGCCTCCGCCGGAAGCGCCCGGCGCCTGCCCATCGCCCGCGTGACGAATCTGTCCCGGACGATCGATGAATTGAAAAGCAGAGGTTTCTGGATTTACGGGGCGGATGCCCGCGGGGGAAAAAGCATTCGGGAGCAGGATTTCAGCGAGCCGGCGGCCCTGGTCATGGGAAGCGAAGCCCGGGGGCTCAGGCCTTTGATCCGGAAGAAATGCGATTTTTTCCTGTCGATTCCGATGGCGGGGAATTTCGACTCTTTGAACGTCGCCGTGGCGGCGGGGATCCTTCAGTATGAAATTCTGCTTCAGCGCCTGGTGAAATCCTCCGGTTCCCGGGCGTGAAGAAGGACAAAGCATTGCGGGCGTGTTCGAATTTAACCGGTTGAAACTGCATGGAAGATGGTTTATGATGCAGCCATAAAAAAAGACTCCTGATCAAGAAGAAAGGAAGTTTGCGCTATGCCGGTTTTCCTTTGGGAAGCGACGACGAAGAAGGGCGATGTCAGAAAAGGCGAGATGGATGTCGCCGATGAGATGGCCGTCCGCACGGCGCTGCGGCGGCAGGGATTCAAATCCGTCACGGTCAAGCCAAAGCCCAAAGACCTTCTGGAAAACATTCCCTTTCTTCAGGGGGGCGTGGAAGAAAAAAACGTGGTGGTGTTCTGCCGGATTTTCTCCACGATGATCGACGCCGGCCTGCCGCTGATCCAGTGCCTGAGCATTCTGGCCGAGCAGGAGGAAAACAAGACGTTTGCCAAAATTCTCCGGACGATCAAGGAAGACATCGAAGGGGGAACCAGCCTGACGGACGCGCTGAAAAAGTATCCGAAGGTCTTTGACGACCTGTTTGTCAACCTGATCGCCGCCGGCGAAGCGGGCGGCATTCTGGACGTCGTTCTGTCGCGCCTTTCCGCGTATCTGGAAAACGCGATGAAACTCAAGGCGGCCGTCAAAAGCGCCATGACCTACCCCATTACCGTTTTGTGCATCGCCGCCGGCGTGGTGACGCTGCTTTTGCTGAAGGTCATTCCCACCTTTCAGAAAATGTTTGCGGACATGGGCGGCGAACTTCCCGGTCCGACGCAGGTGGTCGTGAGCATGAGCGAATTCATGCAGAATTACTGGTGGGTGCTCGGGGTGATCGTTGCCGCGATCGTCATCGGCCTGAAATTGTTTTACAAAACGGAAAAAGGGCACTGGACGATTGACGCGATGCTGCTGAAGGCGCCGCTGATCGGCAATGTGCTCCGGAAAGTGGCCGTCGCCAAATTCACGAGGACGCTGGCCACGATGATGAGCTCCGGCGTGCCGATTCTGGAGGGATTGAACATCGTCAGCAAAACCGCCGGGAACGTCGTCATTGAGGCGGCCGTGGTGAAAACGCGCCAGGCCATCAGTGAAGGCCAGTCCATCGCCGAACCGCTGTCCGCGTCCGGCGTTTTTCCGCCGATGGTGGTGCAGATGATCGCGGTGGGGGAAGCCACCGGCGCGCTGGACATCATGCTCAACAAGATCGCCGACTTTTATGACGACGAAGTGGACGCGGCGGTCAAGGGCATGACGGCGATGATCGAGCCGATCATGATGGTTTTCCTGGGAGGGGTTTGCGGCGGCATGATTATCGCCATGTATCTGCCCATCTTCAAGATGGCGTCCGTCGTGGGGTAAAAAAATGGTCGGGATGGCGCGATTTGAACGCGCGACTCCTGCGTCCCGAACGCAGTGCCCTACCAAGCTGGGCCACATCCCGACACGGGAAGCGACGTTATAAAATTTATCGCGAAATGTCCACATGTTTTTATATCCTGCGGATATTTAACCGCGGTCAACAAAGAAAGCGCCCGGGTTGTGATTATTTACGACATCAAATGCGAAAACGGCCACACGTTTGAGGGCTGGTTTCATGACCGCCAGGCCTGGATGGATCAGAATGCCCGGCGCCTGGTGTGCTGTCCGGTCTGCAACAGCTCCCGCGTGGAACTATCGCCCTCTTCCCTGACGATTCTGGGGAAGGATTCAAAGCCGCCCCGCGAAAAAGAGGACCGGGGCCTCACGCCGGGGCAGGTTCTTCAGTCGATGCGCCGTTACCTGGAGGACAACTTTGAAGATGTCGGAAACAAATTTGCCGAGGTTGCGCTGAAGATCCACGCGGGCGATGAAGAAGAGCGCAATATCAAGGGAACGACGACTCCCCGGGAAGAGGCGGTTCTGAAGGAAGAAGGGGTTTCGTTTATAAAAATCACTCTGCCCAAGATGGACAGCTGACCCGCTGAATATTCTCCAGGATGACTTTTGGCCTCTGCGCGGTCCTTGATTCCGTAAAGGAAGGATCAGGGATGGATGAACGGAGCGTATGGTAATGATGAAATCGTATCAAAGCGTTATGGACCGCATCGGGAACACGCCTCTAGTGGAAATCTCGAAGCTGAATCCGAATAAAAAGGTCACGATTCTGGCCAAGCTGGAGTCCGCGAATCCGGGCGGGTCCATCAAAGACCGCACGGCGCTCAGCATGATTGAAAACGCCGAAAAAAGAGGTGATCTGAGGCCCGGGAAGGTGATCCTGGAGGCCACCAGCGGCAATACCGGCATCGGACTGGCCATGGTGGCTGCCGCAAAGGGCTACAAGATTTGTCTGGCCATGTCCGAGGCGGCCAGCGAAGAGCGCAAAAAGATTCTGCGGGCGATGGGCGCCGAGCTGATCTTTACCCCCGCGCCGCTGGGGACGGACGGCGCCATCGAAGTCGCCTACCGGATGCTTCGGGAAAATCCGGAAAAGTATTTCTGCACCGACCAGTTCAACAACCCGGACAACGTCGAGGCTCATTATTGCGGGACGGCGCAGGAAATCTGGGACCAGACGGAGGGCCGGGTCACCGCCGTGGTGGTCACGCTCGGGACGACCGGCACCGCCATGGGCCTTTCCAAACGGCTCAAGGAACTGAATCCGAACATTCGAATCATCGGCGTCGAACCGTACCTGAAGCACAAGATTCAGGGCCTGAAAAACATGCGGGAGTCCTACCGCCCCGGCATCTTCGACAAAAAGCGCCTGGACGAAAAAGTGAACATCCTGGACGAAGACGCCTTTGAGACGGCCCGCCGGCTGGCCCGGGAAGAAGGCATTCTCGCCGGCATGAGTTCCGGAGCGGCCCTGTTTGTCGCGGCCCGGAAAGCCCGCGAGATGGAAGAAGGGCTGATCGTGGTGATTTTCCCGGACAGCGGGGAGCGCTATCTGAGCACGGAATTGTTCACGGTCAAAGAAGAGCTGGCGACGATGAGCTTTTACAATGCGCTCAAACGCCGGAAAACGCTTTTCCGTCCGCTGAAACCGGAGGAGGTGCGGCTGCGCACGTGCGGCCCGACCGTTCATGACGCTCCCCATCTGGGAAATTACCGCCGCCTGGTGGTATCCGACCTGCTGTGCCGCTACCTGGCGTTCAAGGGCTACGCCGTCAAGCATGTCGTCGATATCGTGGACTGCGGCGACAAGTCGATTCGGGGGTCGGAAAAGGCGGGACTGAATCTCGCGGATTATTCCGGCCGGTATTTGCGGGTGTTTCTGGAGGATGTCCGGTTTTTGCGGATCCGTCCGGAAAATATTTACGTCAAAGCCTCCGAAGACGCCGACGCCGCGCTTGCGATTGTCGGCAAGCTCGTCGATCGGGGCTACGCCTATGAGAAGCTGCACTCCGTTTATTTCGACATTTCCAAGCTGGGAGACTACGGCAGTCTGTCCAATGTCGATCTGGCCAAAACCCGCACCGGCCGGTCGGTGGATCTCGATGATTACGAAAAGGACAGCCCGGCGGACTTCGCCCTTTTGAAAAGAGCCGGCCTGTCCGAGCTCAAAAGGGGGATTTACACCAAGACGAAATGGGGCAATGTGCGGCCGGGCTGGCATCTGGAATGCGCGGCCATTTCGCAGAAATACCTGGGCGCGGCCTATGACATCCACGTCAGCGGGGCGGATGAAACGTTTCCGCACTGCGAGAATCTTGTCGCGATCAGCAAGGCATGTTTCGGGAACGGCGGAGCGCAGTACTGGATCGGGGCCGAACTGGTTCTGGTGGACGGCAGGAAAATGTCCCGCTCCCTGAACAATATTGCGACGATGGCCGACCTTCGGCAAAGCGGGTACGGCGGCCGGGATGTCCGTTTTTTCCTGCTGGGCATGAATTACCGCAAACCGATCAGCTATTCGGAAAACGCCCTGAGGATGGCCGGAAACACTGTGAAAAAGATGGACACGCTCATTTCCCGCCTCAGGGCAGTGAGCCATTCCGCCAATGATTTTCCGGAGGTGGACCAGCTGATTTATGATCTTAACCACGGCTTTGAACATGCACTGGATGACGACCTCAACATTTCCGGCGCTCTGGCGGCGCTTTTCGATTTCATCGGCGCCGTCAACACGCCCCTGGCCGGGGGGAAAATCAGCAGGCAGGATGCCAGTAAGATCCTGGAGGCGCTTCAAAAAATCAATGATGTTCTTCAAATATTTGAATTCAAAGAGCAAATTGACGATCGGGGGATAAGGGAACTGATTCAAAAAAGGGAGGCCGCAAGACAGGCGGGCCTCTGGGAGGAGGCGGATTCGTTGAGAAACCGGCTGGCCGGGCTCGGCGTTGAGGTTCTCGACAGCCCGCAGGGGACCATCTGGCATTTCCGGTAGGGGAAAGGCAAATGGAGAATATTCGAAAATCCGTCATCGCGGGTTCATGGTACCCCGGGGACCCCGCCGTTTTGAGGCGCGAAATCGAAGAATATTTCCGCAAGGTTCCCGTCCGGGAGATTTCCGGGGAAGTGGCCGGTCTGATTGCGCCTCATGCCGGCTACCGGTATTCCGGCCAGGTGGCGGCATACGCGTATAACCTGGTCCGGGGAAAAAAATACGACGGGGTCGTTCTCATCGGGCCCTCCCACCGGGTTGCTTTTCCGGGTGTTTCCGTCTGGGGCAGCGGAGCTTTTGAAACCCCCCTGGGCCTGGTTCCGGTCCATGAGGCGCTGGTGCGGGAAATCAGTCGTTTCGACAAGAATATCATTGATTTTCCGGCGGCGCACGCTCAGGAGCATTCGCTGGAAATTCAGCTTCCTTTCCTGCAGGCTGCTCTGGGCGATTTCTCCTTTGTTCCGCTGGTGATGGGAGACCAGAGTGCCGCGGTCTGCCGAAGGCTGGCGGAAGCGGTCGTACGGGCTGGCGAAAACCGGCGCCTGCTGCTGGTGGCCAGCAGCGATCTGTCGCATTTTCACGAGGATGAGCAGGCCAGAGCGCTGGACGGCGTCGCGACGAGGCGCCTGCGGGACAACGACGCGGAAGGGCTTCTGGAAAAACTGGCGCACGACCAAACCGAAGCCTGCGGCGGCGGTCCGATGGCCGCTGTCATGATGGCGGCAAAGAGACTGGGCGCTTCTCATTCGCTCCTTTTGAAGTACGCCCACTCAGGGAACGTGACCGGGGATAATACATCCGTGGTCGGCTACGCTTCTGCGGTTTTTTACCAATAAAAAAAAGAGGTTGATATGGAGCTGACAGATCAGGAAAAAACGGCGCTTTTGGAAATTGCCAGAAGGGCGGTCATCGCCAAGGTCGCAAACCGCGAATTGCCAAGGCTCTCCGGGGATTTGCCGATTCTGAAGGAAAAAAGAGGCGCGTTCGTCACCCTGAAGAAAAGGGGGCATCTGCGCGGCTGCATCGGGTACATCAAGGCGGTCAAGTCCCTGGGGGAAACGGTGCAGGAAATGGCGGTCGCCGCGGCTTTTCACGATCCTCGCTTTCCGTCCGTGAAAAGCGAAGAAATCCGTGATTTAAAATTTGAAATATCGGTGCTGAGTCCTCTCAGAAAGATTCAGAGCATTGACGAAATAGAGGTCGGAAATCACGGCCTGTTCGTCGTCAGGGGCTATAATTCCGGTTTGCTGCTGCCGCAGGTGGCCTCCGAGTACGGCTGGGACCGGGAAACGTTTCTGCGCGAGACGTGTTTTAAAGCGGGTCTGCCCCACAAGGCATGGAAAGACAAGGAAACGGATATTTATATTTTCTCCGCGAATTATTTCAGCGACCGGGATTGAATTTTCCCCGTTTCGTCAACGGAAGAATTTTCCAAATAATTTAAAAATTTACTTGACAAACGCGAATATAAAAATTAGTGTCCTCAATTCGCACGAAGCGGTGTTGTCGCTTTTTTGCGTTTAAAGCGGCGGCGGCTTTATGTGAAAACGTAATGATTCAGATGGTTTGCTGGCGTAGCTCAATCGGTAGAGCAGCTGATTTGTAATCAGCAGGTTGCGGGTTCGAGTCCCATCGCCAGCTCCAGATGCGTACGATGCCCGGAGGGGTTCCCGAGCGGCCAAAGGGAGCAGACTGTAAATCTGCCGGCGGAGCCTACGGAGGTTCGAATCCTCCCCCCTCCACCAGTTTTTTGAATTAAGCGGGAGTAGCTCAGGGGCTAGAGCGTCAGCCTTCCAAGCTGAGGGTCGCGGGTTCGAATCCCGTTTCCCGCTCCAGGTTGCTTTTTGGCGCTGACAGACCGGTAACGCCGCGCCCACGTAGCTCAGTCGGTAGAGCACATCCTTGGTAAGGATGAGGTCACCAGTTCAATCCTGGTCGTGGGCTCCAGTGAAGGAGACGTATGAGAAACAATATTATTTTAGCCTGCACGGAATGCAAGCAGCGAAATTACACGACGACGAAGAACAAGCGCACCATGCAAAACCGTCTGGAAATGAAGAAATACTGCAAGTTCTGCCGCGGACACAAACTGCACAGAGAAACCAAGTAGCAGGGAATTGACGCAGGCCAGTAGCTCTAATGGATAGAGCGCCGGACTCCAAATCCGGATGCTGGGGGTTCAAGTCCCTCCTGGCCTGCCAGTTTTTCCCGAATGCAAAGGGCCACGATATGGAAAAATTCAAGCTGCTCATTGATCAGGCGGTACAGTTTCTCAACCAGGCGAAGGCGGAGCTGAAAAAAGTCACCTGGCCGACCCGGAAGCAGACGCTGGCTTCCACCGGAGTGGTCATGGTGATTGTTGCGATCTCGGCCGTTTACCTGGGCGTGATAGACCTGATTCTCGCGAAACTGGTCAAATTAATTTTAGGGTAATTTCATGGCTTTTAAATGGTACGTCGTTCACACGTATTCAGGATTTGAGAACAAGGTCAAGCTGAGCCTTCAGGAAAGGATTGAGCTGGCCGGCGCCCAGGCTTCTTTCTCGGATGTCCTCATTCCCGAAGAAGACGTGGTGGAGCTGATTTCCGGAGAAAAGAAAACCTCCAAGCGCAAATTCTTTCCGGGCTACATCCTCGTGCGCATGGAAATGAACGATGAAAACTGGCATATCGTCAAGAACACGCCCAAGGTGACCGGCTTTATCGGCAGCAAGGACAAGCCTTCCCCGATTCCGGACAAGGACGTCGAGAACCTCAAGATCAGGATTGACGAGGGGACGCTCAAGCCGAAGCCCAAATTCAAATTTGACGTCGGCGACCACGTGAAGATCATCGACGGGCCCTTCACCAATTTCGACGGCGTGATTGACGAAGTCCGGCCGGAAAAAAGCAAGCTGCGGGTGATCGTGAGCATCTTCGGACGTCCGACGCCGGTAGAGCTTGATTTTATCCAGGTCACCCAGGGGCAGTAGGCCGGGGATGAGGGATGACAAGGCGCAAGGCACAGGCCTAAAAAATTTACAATTCAGGTGATCATTATGGCAAAAAAAGTAATTGCGAACATTAAATTGCAGATCAAGGCGGGAAAGGCGACCCCGTCGCCCCCGATCGGGCCGGCCCTGGGCCAGCACGGCGTGAATATCATGGAATTTTGCAAAGCCTACAACGCGATGACGCAAAGCCAGGAAGGCATGATCGTCCCCGTGGTGATTACGGTGTACGCGGACCGGTCGTTCACGTTCATCACCAAAACGCCGCCCGCGTCCGTCCTGCTCAAGCAGGCGGCCAAGGTTGCCAAGGGCGCCGCGGACCCCAAGCGGGAAAAAGTGGGAACCGTCACGGCCAAACAGGTTCAGGACATTGCGCAGCTGAAATTCAATGACCTGAACGCCGTTGATCTCGAAGGCGCGGTCAGGATCATTGCCGGCACGGCAAGGTCCATGGGAATAGAAATAGCAGGTTAACGAAGGACGAGGTTGGATCATGGTAAGACGAGGCAAACGCATTATCGCGGCAAAGCAAAAGGTCGAGCCGACCCGGCGCTACACGCTGAAAGAGGCTACGGAAATGGTCGTGTCCATGGCGGGAGTCAAGTTTGATGAGACGGTGGATGCCGCCGTCCGCCTGGGCGTCAACCCGGCGCATGCCGATCAAATGGTTCGGGGCAGCGTTGTGCTCCCCAACGGTCTGGGAAAAACCGTCCGCGTGCTGGTTTTTGCCAAGGGCGAGAAGGAAAAAGAGGCCCTGGACGCCGGAGCGGATCTGGTCGGCAACGAGGAAATCATCGAGAAGATCAAAGGCGGCTGGCTGGAGTTCGACCGCGTAATTGCCACGCCGGACATGATGGGGGCCGTGGGGAAAATCGCCAAGATTCTTGGCCCGCGCGGCCTGATGCCCAATCCCAAGGTGGGAACGGTCACCTTTGACATCGCCAACGCGGTTCGGGAGCTGAAGGCGGGCAAGGTGGAATTCCGCGTGGAAAAGGCCGGCATCGTGCACTCGCCGGTGGGCAAGGTATCCTTCGGCGCCGAAAAACTTCACGAAAACATCATGGCGCTCCTGGAGACCATCATCAAGCTGAAACCCGCGTCGAGCAAGGGGACCTATATCAGGAGCATCGCGGTGTCCAGCACGATGGGCGCGGGGGTGAAGATCGATCCGCTGGATATCAAGAGCGCGGGCTGAAGGAAAGAATTCGCGGAAGCCGTGCGGTAAAAGGCGCGGCGTCCGCGCAAGAGGGATAAGCAGCATCAGGTCGAAGACAGCAGGTACGGAAGTTTAAACGGACAGGGGCCTGCCGAGACTCGCAAAGCAAAAAAGAATTTCGTGGATGGACTTCGAGGGAATCTTTATTTGCCGAAAACGGGGATCGGAAAGACAGGATCGGCCGTTTTTCATTCCGTGTGCGGCTGGGTGTTCGGCCTCAGGTTGAAAATCATCAAGAAAGGAGGCTGATCAATTGGATCGAAAAGCAAAGGAACAGATCGTATCCGAGCTTCAGGAGAAACTCAAAAAGGCCCACTTGGGCGTTTTGACCCGTTTCAACGCCATGAACGTTGAAAAAATGGAAGCCCTTCGGAACGCATTGCGCAAAAACGATGCGGAGCTGAAGGTCGTCAAAAACACCCTGCTGGGCATCGCGTCGAGAGAAACCGGCTTTTCCATTCTGGCGGATCACTTCAAGTATCCCGTCGCGGTTGTCTTGAGCTATCAGGATCCGGTGGCGCCGACAAAGGCGCTCGTGGATTTTGCCAAGAAGAATCCCGAACTGGATATCAAAGTCGGTGTGCTGGACGGCAAAATGCTGACCCGGGAAGACATCGTCGCGCTGGCTGATTTGCCCAGCCGGGAAGTTCTTCTGGGCAAGCTGGTTTCCGTCATGGCGGCGGTGCCGACGTCGCTGGTCACGGTTTTGAGCGCGGTCCCCAGAGGCTTTGTGCAGGCGCTCCACGCCTACAGCGAGAAAAAGCAAACTTTAAACTCATAAAAACACACGAAAGAGGAATAGAACCATGGCTGATCAGATTACGAAAGAAGACGTCATTAAATTTATTGAAAATATGACCGTGCTGGAGCTTTCCGCTCTGGTGAAGGAACTGGAAGAAAAATTCGGCGTGTCCGCCGCCGCTCCGATGATGGCCGCCGCCGCGATGCCCGGACAGGCCGCCGCCGCGCCCGCGGCGGAAGAGAAGACCGAGTTCAACGCCATCCTGACGGGATTCGGCGCGGAGAAGATTCAGGTCATCAAGGTCGTTCGCGCCATCACCGGGCTCGGCCTGAAAGAAGCCAAGGATCTGGTGGAAGGCGTGCCCAAACCGGTGAAAGAGGGCGTTTCCAAAGAAGAAGCCGCCGATATCAAGAAGAAGATCGAGGAAGTCGGCGGAACGGTCGAGATTAAATAAGGTAATTTTCACTCCACCATTGAATTCAAGGATACCATGGGTGACTTTAGAAAAAATTTTGGCCGCGTTAAGAAATTGCAGGACATTCCCAATCTGATTGAGATCCAGACGCGTTCCTACGAAAAGTTCCTGCAGGCCGACGTGCCCCTGGCCAAAAGGCGCAACGTCGGTCTGCAGGGCGCTTTCAAAAGCGTTTTCCCCATTTCGGACTTCAGCGGGAAATGCTCCCTGGATTTTGTCAGCTACAAGATCGGCGATGTCCGGTACGACATGAAGGAGTGCATTCAAAAGGGCATGACCTATGCCGCTCCTTTGAAAATCGTGGTCCGTCTGGTGGTGTTTGACACCGACCGGCTCGCCGACGGCCGCATCAGCCGGGAAACGTCCGAGACCAAGCCGATCCGGGACATCAAGGAGCAGGAAATTTACTTCGGTGAAATCCCGCTGATGACGGAAAACGGCACGTTCATCGTCAACGGCTCCGAGCGCGTGATCGTCAGCCAGCTCCACCGCTCGCCCGGCATCTTTTTCGACCATGACAAGGGCAAGACCGTCGCCTCCGGCAAACTGATTTATTCGGCGCGCGTTATTCCCATCCGCGGATCCTGGCTGGATCTGGAATTCGATTCCAAGGACCTGCTGTATGTCCGCATCGACCGCCGCCGCAAAATGCCCGTGACGATTCTGCTCAAAGCCATGGGCAACTCGACGGAATTTATCCTGAACTATTTCTACCAGATTGAAAAGATCACCCTCGAGGGGGAAAAGATTTATTTCGGCGTCGATGAATCCCTGGCCGGGCAGAAGGCGCCGGAAGACATCAAGGACCCGAAAAGCGACGAAGTCATCGTCAAGAAGGGGCGCAAGCTCACCAAGCTCCTGCTCAAAAAGATCATGGACGCCGGGATCAAGCGCGTGGCGATCAAGGAAGCGGACCTGACCGGGAAAATTCTTTCTTCGGACGTCCGGGACCCCGGCACGGGGGAAATCCTTTTCCGCTGCAACGAAGAGCTTCCCGTCAACGGCCTTGAAATCGCCCAGGAGAAGGGCGTCAGGGAACTGACCTTCATCCATATCGATGAAGACCTGGACAACGCCTCCATTCGCGACACGCTGCTCATGGACCGCATCGACAGCGAGGAAGAGGCGATCATGGAGATCTACCGCAGGCTTCGCCCCAGCAATCCGCCCACCCCGGAAACCGCGACGAAGTTTTTCAAAAGCCTCTTTTTTGAACTGGAAACCTACGATTTGTCGGATGTCGGCCGCGCCAAGATGAACTACAAACTGAGGCTGAACGTGCCGACGGATTTGACGGTGCTGCGCAACGAAGACATTCTGGCTTCCGTGAAATATCTGATCGATTTGAAAAACGGCGTGGGCGAGTGCAGCGTGGACGATATCGATCACCTGGGGAACCGCCGCGTTCGCTCCGTGGGCGAACTGATCGAAAACCAGTACCGCATCGGTCTGGTGCGGATGGAACGGGCGATCAAGGAAAAAATGAGCCTGCAGGACATCGAAACCATGATGCCCCATGACCTGATCAACGCCAAGCCGGTGTCGGCCGTGGTGAATGAATTTTTCGGCTCCAGCCAGCTTTCCCAGTTCATGGACCAGACCAATCCGCTGTCGGAAATCACTCACAAGCGCCGCCTGTCGGCGCTGGGGCCCGGGGGGCTCACCCGCGAGCGCGCCGGGTTTGAAGTCCGCGACGTTCATTCCACGCACTACGGCCGCATTTGTCCGATCGAGACGCCGGAAGGCCCCAACATCGGGCTGATTGTGTCGCTTTCCACCTACGCCCGCGTCAACGAATTCGGCTTCATCGAAAGTCCGTACCGCCTGGTCGAGAACGGCCGGGTGCTCGATGAAGTGAAATACATGACGGCCATCGAAGAGGAAAACCAGCTCATCTCCCCGGCGGACCGGCCGCTCGACAAGAAGGGGAAATTTGAGGAAGAACTGATTTCGGTCCGCAAAGGCGGCGACTTTGTTTCGGCCACGCCGGAAGAGATCCGGATGATGGACGTAGCCCCCGATCAGCTTGTTTCCGTGGCGGCGGCCCTGATTCCGTTTCTGGAGCATGACGACGCCAACCGCGCGCTCATGGGGTCCAACATGCAGCGCCAGGCCGTGCCGCTCATGTGCCCCGAGGTGCCGGTGGTCGGCACGGGCATGGAATCGGTCGTGGCCCGCGATTCCGGCGCCGTCATGGTGGCCAAACGGTCCGGCGTTGTCGAAAGCGTGGACGCTTCGCGCATCGTGGTGCGCGCCGACAAGCCTGAAGAAGACGGCCTGGACACCGGGGTGGACATTTACACGATGTCCAAGTATCAGCGATCCAATCAGGACACCTGCTTTAACCAGAAGCCCATTATTTCCATCGGCGACCGCGTCCGGAAGAGAGACATTCTGGCCGACGGTCCCGCCACCGACAACGGCGAACTGGCGCTGGGCCGGAACGTGATGGTGGCCTTCATGTCCTGGGGAGGGTACAACTACGAGGACTCGATTCTGGTCAGCGAAAGAATCGTCAAAGAAGATATTTATACCTCGATCCATATTGAAGAATTTGAAACCATGGCCCGCGACACCAAGCTGGGCAAGGAAGAGATCACGCGCGACATTCCCAACGTCGGAGAGGAGGCGCTCCGCAACCTCGACGAGAGCGGCATCATCCGGCTGGGCGTGTCCGTCAAGCCCGGCGACATCCTGGTCGGCAAGATCACGCCCAAGGGGGAGACGCAGTTGTCCGCCGAAGAAAAACTTCTTCGGGCGATTTTCGGCGAAAAAGCCAGCGATGTGCGCGATACGTCGCTCCGCGTGCCGCCCGGCGTGGAAGGCACGGTCATCGACGCCAAGATTTTCACGCGCAAGGGCGCCGAAAAGGATCTGCGCTCGCAGGCGATCGAAGAAGAGGCGATCGAAAAGCTGACGAAAGACCGCGACGACGAAATCCGAATCCTGGCGGAATCCATCAAGAAGGACATCGCCAGGCTGGTGGTCGGCAAAACGGCGGCCGGCAGGATCGTGGACGTGAAAAAGAAAACCCTTCTCAAAAAAGGCGAAAAAATTACCCGGGAACTCTTGCAGGAGATTCCTTTCATGTACTGGAAGGACGTCACGCTGGCGGAGCACGACGGTTCGGAGGAAAAACTGGCGAACCTGCTTTCCGTGATGGAAAGAAAAATCGATTTCGTGAAGGCCCGTTTTGAGGAAAAGCTGGAGAAGATCAAGGCCAGCGATGAACTGCCTCCCGGCGTCATTAAAATGGTGAAAGTTTATGTCGCCATTAAAAGGAAACTGTCCGTCGGCGACAAAATGGCGGGCCGCCACGGCAACAAGGGCGTGTTGTCCAGGATTCTTCCGGAAGAGGATATGCCCTATTTTTCGGACGGCTCCACGGTCGATATTATCCTCAATCCGCTGGGCGTTCCCTCCCGAATGAACGTCGGCCAGATCCTCGAAACCCATTTGGGCTGGGCGGCCAAATCCATCGGCGAGGGTCTGAATGAACTGCTGGAAAAGAACCACCATCTCCAGCAGATCAAAAGCGAATTGAGAAAAACCTACTCTTCTCCGGATTTTGACGAGTTTCTGGAAAAGGCGTCCGCCGAAGAGCTCAAGCGGTTTGTCGGCCGCCTGAAAAAAGGCATGCTGGTGGCCAGCCCCGTTTTCGACGGCTGTCCCGAACCGCAAATCCGCAAGCTGCTAGACACGGCGGGGCTTCCGGAGAATGGGCAGGCGGTCCTTTTCGACGGCCGGACCGGAGAGCCTTTTGATCAGGAAGTCACGGTCGGCATCATCTACATGCTGAAGCTGCACCACCTGGTGGACAATAAAATTCACGCCCGCTCCATCGGGCCCTATTCGCTGGTGACCCAGCAGCCGCTGGGCGGCAAGGCGCAGTTCGGCGGTCAGCGGCTGGGAGAAATGGAAGTATGGGCCATGGAGGCCTACGGGGCTTCCTACACCCTGCAGGAATTTTTGACGGTCAAGTCCGACGACGTTGCCGGACGAACGCGGATTTACGAATCCATCGTCAAAGGGGAGCATACCTTCGAGCCGGGCCTGCCGGAATCCTTCAACGTGCTGGTGAAGGAGCTGCAGAGCCTCGGGCTGGACGTGGAACTGGTCGAGGAAGAGTAGCCCCGCTAAGATGTTTTAAAAAACAGGAGAAAAATCTGTGGAAGACGTTTTCAGCTATTTTGAAAAACCAAAAAATCCGATTCGCTTCAGCGCCATGAAGATTTCGATCGCCTCGCCGGAAAAGATCCTTTCCTGGTCCAACGGCGAAGTCAAGAAGCCGGAGACGATCAATTACCGGACCTTCAAGCCGGAGCGCGACGGCCTGTTCTGCGCCAAGATTTTCGGGCCGGTCAAGGACTATGAGTGTCTTTGCGGGCGCTACAAGCGGATGAAGCACCGGGGCGTGGTCTGCGAAAAATGCGGCGTCGAAGTCATTCAGTCCAAGGTGCGCCGCGAGCGGATGGGCCACATTACCCTGGCCACGCCGGTCGCGCACATCTGGTTTTTGAAAAGTCTGCCCAGCCGCATCGGCAACGTGATGGATCTGACGCTCAAGGAGCTGGAAAAAGTGCTCTACTTTGAGTCCTGGATTGTCCTGGACCCGAAAGAGACGCCGCTGAAAAAGAAGGAGCTTCTCACCGACGAGGAGTTTATCGAAGCCAAGGAGCAGTACGGGGAAACCGGATTTGTCGCCGGCATCGGCGCGGAAGCCGTTCGTCAGCTTCTGGAAGAAATCGACCTGGAAAAACTCTACGAAGAATTGCGGGCGGAAGTCGTCACGTCGCTTTCCGACACCAAAAAGAAAAAAATCGTCAAAAGGCTCAAAGTCGTCGAAGCCCTGCGCAAGTCCGGCAACAAGCCGGAGTGGATGGTGCTGACCGTCCTGCCGGTCATTCCGCCGGATTTGCGGCCCCTGGTTCCGCTGGACGGCGGCCGTTTCGCCACGTCCGACCTCAACGACCTGTACCGGCGCGTAATCAACCGGAACAACCGGCTCAAAAGGCTCCAGGAGCTCAACGCGCCGGAAATCATTATCCGCAATGAAAAGCGCATGCTGCAGGAAGCCGTGGACGTTCTGTTTGACAACGGCCGCCGCGGACGCGCGATCACCGGGACCAACAAGCGCCCGCTGCGCTCTCTCTCGGATATGCTCAAAGGCAAGCAGGGGCGCTTCCGCCAGAACCTGCTGGGCAAGCGCGTGGACTACTCCGGGCGTTCCGTCATCACGGTGGGCCCCGACCTGCGGCTGCATCAGTGCGGGCTGCCCAAAAAGATGGCGCTCGAACTCTTCAAGCCGTTCGTCTATAACCGCCTTCTGGAAAAAGGCTACGTGACGACGGTCAAAAGCGCCAAGAAGATGGTCGAACGGGAAACCTCCGAGGTCTGGGACGCCGTGGACGAAGTCGTGCGGGAATACCCCGTGATGCTCAACCGCGCGCCCACGCTGCACCGCCTGGGCATGCAGGCGTTCGAACCGGTGCTGATCGAAGGCAAGGCGATCCGCCTGCATCCGCTGGTCTGCACGGCCTTCAACGCGGACTTTGACGGCGACCAGATGGCCGTCCACGTGCCGCTGTCCATCGAGGCGCAGACCGAAGCGCGCGTGCTGATGATGTCCACGAACAACATCCTCTCCCCGGCCAACGGCAAGCCGATCATCATTCCCAGCCAGGACATCGTTCTGGGGATTTACTATCTGACCCGGGCGAAAAAGGACGTGAAGGGCGAGGGCATGATTTTTTCGGGCCCGGACGAAGTGCGCTCCGCGCTGGACGCGGGGGCGATTGACCTGCACGCGCGGATCAAGGTCCGCATCGAGTCGGAGCTGAAGGAAACGACGGCCGGCCGCATCATCCTCTACGAGATTCTTCCCGCGGAGATCGGTTTTGACGCGATCAACAAGCTGATGAACAAGAAGGAACTGGCCAACCTGATCGACCACTGCTACCGGGTCTGCAGCGATAAAACCACGGTGCTGCTGGCCGACCGCATCAAGGATCTGGGATTCAAGTACGCGACGATTTCCGGCCTGTCGTTCGCCGTCGGGAACATGATCATTCCCGAGAACAAGAAAAACATCGTGGCGCAGGCCGACAAGGATGTGCTGAAAATCCAGAAGCAGTACATGGACGGTCTGATCACGGACGGCGAACGGTACAACAAGGTGATCGACATCTGGGCGCAGGCGACCGAAAAGATCGCCTCCGAAATGCTGACCGGCATCAGCACGGAAGAAGTGGCGGGTTCCGACGGCAAAAAGCGCAGAATCGAGAGCTTCAACCCGATTTACATGATGGCGGATTCCGGCGCCCGCGGGTCCGGACAGCAGCTTCGGCAGCTGGCCGGCATGCGCGGCCTGATGGCGAAGCCCTCCGGCGAGATCATCGAAACGCCGATCACGGCCAATTTCCGTGAAGGCCTGACGGTTCTGCAGTACTTTATTTCCACGCACGGCGCCCGCAAGGGTCTGGCGGATACGGCCCTGAAAACGGCGAACTCCGGCTACCTGACCCGAAGACTGGTCGATGTGGCTCAGGACTGCATCATCACCGAGCAGGATTGCGAAACGGTTGACGGACTGTATGTGTCCGCGCTCATGGAAGGCGGTGAAATCATTGAAACCGCCGGCGAGCGTGTGCTGGGCCGCGTCGCCCTGCAGGAAATCCGGGACCCCTTCACCGAAGAAGTGATCGTCAAGGCCAATGAGGCCATCGATGAAACCCTGGCCGAAAAAATCGACCGAGCGGGCATTGAGAGAGTCAACATCCGGTCCGTTTTGACCTGCCGCGCCAAACACGGCGTCTGCGCCATGTGCTACGGGCGCGACCTGGCCCACGGCCATCTGGTGAACATCGGCGAGGCGGTCGGCATCGTAGCCGCCCAGTCCATCGGCGAACCCGGCACGCAGCTCACCATGAGAACGTTCCACATCGGCGGCACGGCCAAGTTTGACGAGCACTCCACCCTGGAGGCGCGTCATGACGGCCGGGTCAAATTCGTGAGCCTGAATACGGCCAAGACGAAAGAAAACGATTACGTGGTCATGAACCGCCACGGCGAAATCCATGTGCTGGACGAACAGAACCGGAGCCGCGGCAAATATACCGTTCCCTACGGCGCCCACATCAAAGTGGGAGACGAAAGCTTTGTGAAGCGCGGGCAGCTGATCGCCGAGTGGGACCCCTTCTCCATACCGATTCTGGCCGAAGTGGATGGAATTATTAAATACGGCGATATTATTGAAGGAAAAACCATGCAGGAACAGGTCGATGAGGTTACCGGCCTCTCCAGAAAGGTGATTGTCGAGTTTAAGAGCGGCGATTTGCGGCCCCGCGTGTCCATCAAGGACAGCAAGGGGAAGACTGCCAAGATCGTCGGGTCGAACGCGACGGCCCGCTATTTCCTGTCGGTGGGCGTCAATATCGTCGTCTCCGAAGGCGATGAGGTTCGCGCCGGCGACATTCTGGCGAAGATTCCCAGGGAAACAACGAAAACCAAGGATATCACAGGCGGTCTGCCGAGGGTCGCGGAGCTCTTTGAAGCCAGAAAGCCTAAGGATTTCGCCGTGATCAGCGAAATCGACGGTCTTGTCGCCTTCGGCAAGGATGCCAAGGGCAAGCGAAAAATTGTCGTGACGCCTGAAGTCGGCGAGGAAAAGGAATACCTGATTCCCAAGGGCAAGCACATCAGCGTCCAGGAGGGCGACCACGTGTTCCCCGGCGACGCTTTGATGGACGGCGTCAACAATCCCCATGACCTTCTGGCCATCAAGGGCGAAAAAGAACTGGCCCGTTACCTGGTGGATGAAGTTCAGGAAGTTTATCGTTTGCAGGGCGTCAAGATTAATGATAAACACATGGAAGTTATCGTCCGCCAAATGCTGCGCCGCGTCCGGATCACCGATCCCGGCGACTCCAATTTCATTGCCGACGAACAGGTAGAGCGCTATCGTTTCCAGGAGGAAAACGACCGGGTTGTCGCTCAGGGCGGCCGTCCCGCCATCGGCGATCCGCTGCTTCTGGGAATCACCAAAGCGTCGCTTTCCACGCAGAGCTTCATATCGGCGGCTTCCTTCCAGGAAACCACCCGGGTGCTGACGGAGGCTTCGCTGGCGGGCAAGACGGACTACCTGAGGGGCCTCAAGGAGAACGTCATTATGGGGCGTCTGATTCCGGCCGGAACCGGCCTGGTCATGTACCGCAAGCTGGGCATCAGCGTCGAGGAAGAGGAGGCGGAAACGGAGCCGCAGGCGGCGACGGAATAAACGAAAAAAAAGCATAAAAGAGCTTGACAGAAACAGCTTGAATTGATAGTTACCGCAGATTTGCTACTCCCGTCAAAAACGGCGGGACAGCGTTCGGGAGGGAAGATGCCGACAATTAGTCAATTGGTTCGAAAAGGTAGAGCCAAAATCAAGAGAAAAACGGACGCGCCGGCGCTGGCCGGTTCGCCGCAGCGGCGCGGGGTTTGCGTGAGAGTGTACACGACCACGCCCAAAAAGCCGAATTCGGCGCTGCGCAAGGTGGCAAGGGTCCGGCTGACCAGCGGGTATGAAGTATCATCCTACATTCCCGGCATCGGCCACAACCTGCAGGAGCACTCTGTAGTGCTGGTTCGCGGCGGCAGAGTGAAGGATTTGCCCGGCGTCCGGTACCATATCGTCCGGGGTACGCTGGATGCCGTCGGGGTTGCCGACCGCAAGCAGAGCCGATCAAAATACGGAGCGAAAAAGCCCAGTTAGATGAAGGATTGAAAAAATGCCACGAAGACGGGAGATTGAAAAAAGGGAGATTCTGCCGGATCCCAAATACAGCAATAAACTGGTTGCCAAGTTTGTGAATTCATTGCTCAAACGTGGTAAAAAGAGCGTCGCGGAAAGCATTCTGTACGGCGCTTTTGACATTATTGAAAAGCGCGTCAAGGAACAGCCGGTGGAATTCTTCGAAAAAGCGGTCAACAACGTCAAGCCGATGATTGAAGTGAAGTCAAGGCGCGTAGGCGGGTCCACCTATCAGGTGCCGACGGAAGTCGTTCCCGCCCGGCGCACGGCTCTGGCGATCCGCTGGCTCATTTCCAACGCGCAGGAGCGCACCGAAAAAACCATGCGGGAAAAGCTGGCGGCGGAGCTGATTGACGCGGCCAATAACCGGGGCGGCGCCATCAAGAAAAGAGAATCCGTGCATAAAATGGCGGAGGCCAACAAAGCGTTCGCGCATTATAGATTTTAAATAAACTTATAAAACGACAAGGAAAACAACCATTCAAAGTTAAGGAGGAAAGGTGAGATGGCAAAGAAAAAATTTGAAAGGACCAAGCCGCATTTAAATATAGGGACGATCGGTCACGTGGATCACGGCAAGACGACGCTGACGGCCGCCATTACCAAATACCTGGCGAAAAAAGGCTTCGCGGAATTCCGTGCGTTTGATTCCATCGACAATGCGCCTGAAGAAAAAGAGCGCGGCGTCACGATCAATATTTCCCATGTGGAATACGAGACGGAAAAAAGGCATTACGCCCACGTGGACTGCCCCGGCCACGCCGACTATATCAAAAACATGATTTCCGGCGCCGCCCACATGGATGGAACGATCCTGGTGGTGGCCGCCTCCGACGGTCCGATGCCGCAGACTCGCGAGCACATCCTCCTTGCCCGCCAGGTGCAGGTTCCCTACATCGTTGTTTTCCTCAACAAAGTGGATCTGGTGGATGATCCCGAACTGTTGGACCTTGTCGAACTTGAATTGAGAGAACTCCTGACCCAGTACGAATTTCCGGGCGACGATATTCCCATTATCCGCGGTTCGGCGCTGAAAGCTCTGGAAACGGACGACACCAACTCCCCCGATGTGAAATGCATCGAGGAACTGATGAAAGCGGTGGATGAATACATTCCCGAGCCGAAGCGCGACACCGACAAGCCGTTTCTGATGCCGGTCGGCGACGTGTTCACCATTTCCGGCCGCGGAACGGTTGTGACGGGCCGTGTGGACCGCGGTATTGTCAAGGTTGGCGAAGAAGTTGAAATTATTGGAATTCGTCCGACCATCAAAACCGTTGTCACCGGCGTTGAAATGTTCCGCAAAACCCTGGACGAAGGCCGGGCGGGCGACGATGTCGGCTTGCTCCTGCGCGGCATCAAGCGCGAGGAAGTAGAACGCGGCCAGGTCGTGGCCAAACCCGCTTCCATTACGCCGCACACCAAGTTTGAAGCGGCCGTGTATGTTCTGACGAAGGAAGAAGGCGGCCGCCATACGCCGTTCTTCTCCGGTTACCGTCCGCAGTTTTATTTCCGGACCACCGACGTGACGGGCGTTGCGACGCTGCCCGAAGGCGTGGAAATGGTAATGCCCGGGGATAACGTGAAGATGACGGTTGAACTCATCATGCCCATCGCGATGGAAGAGCAGCTTCGCTTCGCGATTCGTGAAGGCGGCAGGACCGTCGGCGCCGGGGTTGTAAGCAA
Organism: Smithellaceae bacterium; assembly: GCA_028693285.1. Taxonomy (GTDB): domain Bacteria; phylum Desulfobacterota; class Syntrophia; order Syntrophales; family Smithellaceae; genus UBA8904. Next base: position 78,909 of record JAQUVQ010000001.1, on the reverse strand, counting down.
GGTCATTGCGTAGAAACGGTAGGGAAACCGATCCATGAAAGAACAGAAGATTAGAATTCGCCTCAAAGCTTACGACTACAAACTGTTGGACCGTTCTGTCGAAGAAATTGTTGAGACTGCAAAACGGACCGGCGCCCGCGTTGCCGGTCCTATTCCTCTTCCTACGGAAATCAATAAATACTGTGTCAATCGTTCGCCGCACGTGGATAAGAAATCACGGGAGCAGTTCGAAATTCGCACACACAAAAGATTGATTGATATTGTCGAGCCGACGCAAGCCACGGTGGATGCGCTGATGAAACTGGATCTATCGGCGGGAGTGGATGTCGAGATAAAAGCGTAGGCTGAAAAAGAGAGGCGGTGGAAAGTGGCCGTTGGGGATGCCATTTTTCCAAAACGTGAGCTTCGCGGCTTTATTCATTGAAAAGTTGGATGATGATGAACAAGGGAATTCTGGGTAAGAAATTAGGCATGACGCAGGTATTTGCCGAAGACGGCGCCGCCATCGGTGTGACGGCCATTGAAGTCGAACCGTCGGTCGTCGTTCAGGTGAAAACCATGGAAAAGGACGGCTACGAAGCGGTTCAGATCGGCTACGGCCGGATGAAACAGAAGAATGTCACCAAGCCGCTGCAGGGCCATTTGAACAAGGCCGGCAAAGGATTCTTCCGCGTTCTGAGGGAAATTCCCGCCGCGGCCGGCGACTACGAAGTCGGCCAGGAAATTTCCGCGGACATTTTTCAGGCGGGCGGCTTCGTGGATGTTGTGGGCACCTCGAAAGGCAAAGGGTTTCAGGGCGTCATGAAGAGGCACGGCTTCGGCGGCGGCCGGGCGACGCACGGCTCCATGTTTCACCGGGCTCCCGGTTCCATCGGCGCCAGCGCGGATCCGTCCCGTGTGTTCAAAGGCACCAAAATGGGCGGCCACATGGGCGATGTCCGCAAAACCGTTCAAAACCTGCAAATCTGGCAAATCCGCTCCGACAGAAACCTGCTGCTCCTGAAAGGTTCCGTTCCCGGCGGGAAAAACGGCTATGTGTTCATTCGGCAGGCCAGGAAAAAAAGCGCGTAGGACAGTGGAGTAATCAGCATGGCTCTCGCAGATGTTTTTGATATTGAAAAAAAGAAGGTTGCCGAAGTCGAATTGAACGACGCGGTTTTCGGCGCGGACGTGAACGAAGCAACGATCTATGAGGTCGTAAAGATGCAGCGGGCATCGCGGCGCTCGGGCACCTCCGCCACCAAGGGAAGAAACGACGTGAACGGCGGCGGAAAGAAGCCGTGGCGCCAGAAGGGGACGGGTCGCGCCCGCTCGGGAACGTCGCGGTCGCCCATCTGGAGGGGCGGCGGGATCGTGTTTGGACCCCAGCCCCGCGATTATTCGTACGGCGTTCCCAAGAAGGTCCGGAAAAACGCGCTGATTTCCGCGCTGAGCCTGAAGGTGAAAGAAGACAAAATAACGATCCTGCGCGATTTTCCGATGGAAGCGATCAGCACCAAGGCGTTCCGGAAAGTGGTGGATCTTTTCGGTCTCACCAAAGCGCTTTTTGTGATTGACCGGGATAACGCCGTGCTGTTGAAATCGTCGCGCAACCTCAAAAACGTGAAAATGATTCGGTCGGAAGGCATCAATGTTTATGATGTGCTCAACTACGAGCACCTGGTCCTTCTTGAACCCTCCATAAAAAAGATCGAGGGGGCATTGCTGGCATAATGGAACTGCATCAGGTGATCAAAAAAATCCTCCTTACGGAAAAGAGCAACCTGGACCGTGAAGCGGCAAACAAATACCATTTTGAAGTAGATCGCCGCGCCAACAAGGTGGAAATCGGCCAGGCGGTGGAAAAATTATTCAAGGTCAAAGTGACCCAGGTTCGCGTGATTCAAGTTCTGGGCAAGAAGAAGCGCATGGGCCGAGTGACGGGGCAGAAGAGCTCCTGGAAAAAGGCAATAGTGACGCTGGCCCAAGGCAGCCGCATCGAGGTCGCCGAAGGCGTATAGAACGAGTGAAGGAATAAGCACATGGCAATCATCAAGTATAAACCGACGTCACCGGGCAGGCGGTTCCAGAGCGTTTCGGATTTCGCGGAGATCACCTCCGCCGAGCCGGTCAAAAGCCTTTTAAAACCGATTAAAAGAACGGGCGGCCGCAACAACAACGGGCGCATTACAGCGCGCTTTATCGGCGGCGGCCACAAGCGCAAGTACCGGATGATCGATTTTTGCCGCAACAAGGCGGACATTCCGGCCAAAGTAGCTGCCATCGAGTATGATCCGAACCGGTCGGCCCGGATCGCCCTGCTGAATTACCGCGACGGCGAGAAAAGATACATCGTGGCCCCGGCGCAGATCCGCGTGGGCGATGTCCTGGTCAGCGGCGAAAAAGCGGACATCAAACCGGGAAACGCCATTCCCCTGAAACACATTCCGCTGGGCTCGCTGATCCACAACGTGGAGCTGAAGGTCGGCCGCGGCGGACAGTTGATCCGCTCGGCGGGCGCCTACGGCCAGTTGATGGCCAAGGAAGGCAGCTATGCGCAGGTGAGGCTTCCGTCCGGCGAAGTCCGCAAGGTTTTCATCGAGTGCATGGCGACCATCGGCCAGGTGGGCAACAACGAACACGAAAACGTGAGCATCGGCAAGGCGGGGCGCACCCGCTGGCTGGGCAAGCGCCCCCACGTCCGCGGCGTCGTCATGAATCCCGTGGACCATCCGATGGGCGGCGGCGAAGGAAGATCGTCCGGCGGCCGTCATCCGTGCACGCCCTGGGGCGTTCCGACCAAGGGGCACAAAACCCGGAAGAACAAGAGAACCGATAAATATATCGTGAAGAGAAGAGGGAAATAAAACGTGGCACGTTCGATCAAAAAAGGTCCTTATATTGAAGAAAGTCTGCTGGCCAAAGTCCGGAAGATGGAGGCCGAAAGCAGCAAGAATGTGATTAAGACTTGGTCGCGGCGTTCAACCATCACCCCCGAGCTGATCGGCTACACGTTTGCCGTGCACAACGGGAAAAAATTCATTCCGGTTTACGTGACGGAAAACATGGTGGGCCATAAAATGGGCGAATTCGCGCCGACGCGAACCTTTTATTCCCATTCCGGCGACCGGAAAACCAAGGTCAAAAAGTAGGGGCTTCGCGTAAACGGACAGGTTTGGAGTGGATGAACTATGGAAGCAAAAGCAGTCGCAAAATACATTCGGATGTCGCCGCAGAAGGTTCGGCTGGTGGTGGATCTGGTCCGGGGCAAAAAAGTGCAGGAGGCCCGAAATATCCTGCGGTACACGCGAAAGTATTCGGCGGGGATCGTTGCCAAAGTGCTTCAGTCAGCTGTCGCCAACGCGGCCCAGAATCCGAATATCGACGAAAACACGCTTTACGTGAAGGAGATCTTTGTGGACCAGGGGCCGTCGCTGAAAAGATGGCGGGCCCGGGCGCAGGGAAGAGCGGCGGGAATCAAAAAAAGAACGTCTCACATCACCGTGGTCGTGGATGAAAGGTAAGGAGGAACGATATTGGGTCAGAAGGTTAACCCGGTAGGCTTGCGTTTAGGGTACATCAAAAAGTGGCAGTCCGTATGGTTTGCCGAAAAGAATTACAGCGGCATGCTGCTTGAGGACTTGAAGATCCGGAAGTACCTCAAGAAAAAGCTCTATCACGCCGGCATCTCCCATATCGAGATCGAGCGCGCGGCCAACAAGGCCAAGGTGAATATTTACGCCGCCCGCCCCGGAGTCATCATCGGCAAGAAGGGCTCGGAAATTGAAAAGCTCAAGGCGGAAATTGAAAAGTTTTCACACGCCGAGATCATCATCAATATCCTGGAAGTCCGCAAGCCGGAAACGGACGCGCAGCTGGTTGCCGAAAACGTCGCCATGCAGCTCGAGCGAAGAGTTGCCTTCCGCCGCGCCATGAAAAAGTGCGTCGGCTACGCGCTGAAGTTCGGCGCCAAAGGCATCAAAATCAGCTGCGCCGGACGGCTGGGGGGCGCCGAAATCGCCCGCTCGGAGTGGTACCGCGAAGGCCGGGTTCCCCTGCATACGCTGCGGGCCGACATCGACTACGGCTTTATCGAAGCCCACACGGCCTACGGGCTGGTCGGCGTCAAGGTTCTGATTTTTCACGGAGAAGTGTTGCCCCAGAAGAACGAGAAAGCGTCCTGATTGCGTCGCAGGCAGGGCTTGTTGAAGATAAACGGGAGTTGTAGCTTATGTTAATGCCAAAACGGGTAAAATACAGAAAATTGCAGAAGGGCCGCATGGGCGGAAAAGCGGTTCGCGGCGGCACCATTGCCTTTGGCGACTATGGGTTGCAGGCGGCGGAATGCGGATGGGTGACCGCCCGGCAGATCGAGGCGGCGCGTGTCGCGATGACCCGGTACGTAAAGCGCGGCGGCAAAATCTGGATTCGCGTGTTTCCGCACAAGTCCATCACGAAAAAACCCGCGGAGACCCGCATGGGAAAAGGCAAGGGCGCGCCGGAAGGCTGGGTGGCGGTCGTGAAGCCCGGAGCGGTGCTCTACGAGATGGAAGGCGTCACCAAAGACGTGGCCAGGGAAGCCTTTCGTCTGGCGGCGCACAAACTGGCGATTTCGACCAAGTTTTGTTCAAGGGAGCTGTCGGATGAAAATTAGCGAAATCAGAGGTCTCGGAATCAACGAGCTTCAGACCAAAAAGAATGAAATGGCGGAAGAGCTGTTCCGCTTGAAGATTCGGCACGCCGGGGGACAGCTGGAATCCACGGCGACCCTGGGGCGGCTGCGCAGGGACATTGCCCGCATCCATACGGTGATGAAGGAAAAGGAGGCCGCAGGTTAACATGGCTGAAAAGAGCAACAAACGCACCATCAAAGGCGTGGTCGTCAGCGACAAAATGGACAAAACCATCGTGGTGAAAGCCGAACGGCTGGTGAAGCATCCGGTGTTTCACAAATACGTCCGCCGGCACGTGAAATACAAGGCTCATGATGAGCAAAACCAGTGCCGGATCGGGGATACCGTCGTCATCATTGAGTCGCGGCCGATGAGCCGGGACAAGCGCTGGAGAATGCTGGAAGTTCTGGAGAAAGCGAAATAGAAAACGGGCTCGTCCGGGCCGGTTGTGACAGTGGGGTAGATTTATGATTCAGATGCAGACCATTTTAAATGTTGCCGACAATTCCGGCGCCAAGCGGGTCGCGTGCATTAAAGTGCTGGGCGGATCAAAGCGGCGCTTCGCTTCTCTGGGCGATGTGATTGTCGTGGCGGTGAAAGAGGCGATTCCGAATTCCAAGGTGAAAAAAGGCGATGTCATCAAGGCGGTCATCGTCCGCACCGTGAAGGAAGTGAGGCGGCCGGACGGAACGTATCTCAAGTTTGACGACAACTCGGCCGTTCTCATCAGCAATCAGATGGAGCCGATCGGCACAAGAATTTTCGGGCCGGTCGCCCGCGAATTGCGGGCCAAGCAGTTCATGAAAATCATTTCTCTGGCGCCAGAAGTTTTGTAAGCCGGTTTTGAAGAGGGGAAAAATGAGTTTAGGCAGATTGAAAAAAGGGGACCTGGTGAAAGTTCTGGCCGGCAAGGACAAGGGGAAAACCGGCAAGATTCTGAAAGCCATTCCCGAGAAAAACAAAGTGGTCGTCGAAAAGATCAATGTGATCAAGCGGCACAAGAGGCCTGATCAGAAAAGCAAGGGCGGCGTTCTGGAAAAAGAGGCGGCGATGGATGTCTCCAAGGTCAGCATCATCTGCGGAAAATGCAAAGAGGCGACCCGGATTCGGAACCGTATCCTCGAGGACGGCAAGAAAATTCGAATCTGCAGCAAGTGCAATGACGTCATCGATGTGGGTTAGGAAAAAATGGCAAGATTAAAGGAATACTATTTGAAAACCGTAGTGCCGGCCCTGGTCAAGGAATTCGACTACAAGAATCCCATGCAGGTTCCGAAGATGGAGAAGATTGTCGTCAACATGGGTCTGGGCGAGGCCATCTCCAACGTGAAGATCATTGACGGCGCCGTGCAGGAAATGGCGATGATCACGGGGCAGAAGCCGGTGGTCACCAAAGCGAAAAAATCCATCGCGACCTTCAAGCTCCGCCAGGGCATGCCGATCGGCTGTTCAGTGACGCTCCGCAAAGACGTGATGTACGAGTTCTTTGACCGCCTGGTGAACGTGGCCCTGCCGAAAGTCCGCGATTTTCGAGGAATATCAGCCAGCGCTTTTGACGGGCGGGGCAACTATTCCATCGGGCTTCACGAGCAGATTATTTTCCCGGAAATCGAGTATGACAAAATCGAAAAGATCAAGGGGATGAACATTACCATTGTGACCACAGCCCGGACGGACGAAGAGGCCCGCGCGCTGCTGCGGCTGATGGGCGTGCCCTTTAAGAACTAAACCAGGAAGCTCCGGAGGAATTGTAGCGTGGCAAAAAAGTCGTTGATCGCAAAGGCAAAAAGAAAACCGAAATTTGCGGTCCGGGAATACAACCGCTGTCAGATTTGCGGAAGGCCCCGGGCGTACTATAGAAAATTCGAGATGTGCAGAATCTGCCTGAGGAAGCTGTCCCTGCAGGGCGAACTTCCCGGCGTGATCAAATCAAGCTGGTAAACATCGTGTAAGGAGAACAAGCATGGGGATGACGGATCCTATTGCCGATATGCTGACCCGGATACGCAACGGGAACAAAGCCCGCTTCAAGACGGTCAGTGTTCACATGTCGCAGTTGAATATGAACATTGCCAGGGTGCTGAAAACGAACGGATATATCCATAATTACGAGGCCGTGAAGAATGACAAGGGTCATCCGATGCTCAAGATCGCCCTCAAATATCCGGATGCCAAGCACACGGTGATTACCGATATTCAGAGAGTCAGCAAACCCGGGCGCAGGGTGTACGTTGCGGCCGACCAGGTTCCCAAAGTGCTCAACGGATTCGGCATTTCGATTATTTCCACGTCCCGCGGCATCATGACCGATCAGGAAGCAAGGGAATCGAATGTCGGCGGGGAAGTGCTTTGCAAGGTTTGGTAGTTCAATTACAGAGGGTAGACGGGAGCTCTTATTCATGTCGAGAATAGGTAAACAACCAATCACGTTTCCAAAGAATGTGAAGGTCAGCCAGAGCGGCAGTGTCGTAAAAGTGGAGGGGCCCAAGGGGACCCTGTCTTCAAAAATGCCGGACGGCGTCGCGATGACGGTCAGGGAAAATCAGCTGACGATCGAGAGAGCGTCCGATGATCGCCTGGCCCGGTCCTATCACGGCCTGGCCCGGACGCTGGTGCAGAACATGGTGACCGGCGTCAGCGCCGGTTTTGAGAAGGGACTTGAAATTTCCGGCGTCGGGTACCGCGCGGAACTCGCCGGATCGACCCTGAAGCTGGTCCTGGGATTTTCCAGCCCGGTCGAATACAGCATTCCCAAAGGGATTGACATCAAGATCGAAAAGCAGGTCAACCTCGTCGTTTCCGGCATCAACAAGGAGCTGGTGGGCCGTGTCGCCTCGGAGATCCGGGCGCTGAAGAAGCCGGAACCCTACAAGGGAAAGGGCATCAAGTACGCGGGCGAGCATATTCGCCGGAAAGCCGGCAAGGCTGCGGGCGCGAAATAATCGTTTAGGGAAACACAGCAAAAAAGAGGTGGAACATTGGCTTCCAAAAAGACGCTGAAGGTAAGAGAGAAAAGGGAAAAGAGAGTCAGGGGCAAACTGACGGGAACCGCCGAGCGGCCCCGCCTTTCTGTCTTCCGGTCGGACAAGCACATTTACGCTCAGGTGGTCAATGACGCGCAGGGCAAGACGATCGCGACGGCTTCCACGCTGAGCAGGGAACTGGCCGGCAAAATTCGTGGAATCAAGAAGGTGGAGGTGGCCCGGGAAGTGGGCAAGCTGATTGCGGCGCGCCTGCAGACGCTGGGAGTGGAGAAAGTCGTTTTTGACCGAGGGCGTTTTCTCTATCACGGCCGCGTAAAAGCCCTGGCCGACGGGGCACGGGAAAGCGGTCTTAAATTTTAATTACGTATGTGAACGGAACCCATGATCAGAGAAGAATCAATTGACAGCAGAGACATGAAGGAAGTAGAGCTCCTCGACCGGGTCATTGCCATTAACCGCACGGCAAAGGTCGTCAAGGGAGGAAGACGGTTTCGTTTCAGCGCGATCGTGGTGGTCGGCGACGGCCAGGGCATGGTCGGCGCGGGACTGGGAAAAGCCCACGAAGTGCCCGAGGCGATCCGCAAGGGAATGGAAATGGCCAAGAAAAATATGACGAAAGTCGCAGTGGCCAACAAAACGATTCCCTATGAGGTTCTGGGAAAATTCGGCGCGGGCAAAGTATTGCTGAAACCGGCGTCGGAAGGAACCGGATTGATTGCCGGCGGCGCGGTGAGAGCCGTTCTGGAGGTGGCCGGCGTGCACAATATTCTGACCAAATGCCTCGGTTCGCATAATCCGCACAACCTGGTCAAGGCGACCGTTGACGGGCTTTGCCAGTTGAGGGACCCCGCGGAAATTTCCGCGCGGCGGGGCAAGTAAAAAATAAGACGAGGGTGTTGATACAGTGGCTAAAACGTTGAAAGTGAAAATGGTGAAAAGCGTCATCACCCGGCCGGAAAAGCAGAGGAAAATCATGCTCGGCCTGGGCCTGACCAAGGTAAACAAAACCGTGACTCTGGCCGATACCCCGGAGGTTCGCGGCATGATTCATAAAGTTATCCATCTGGTTTCCGTGGAAGAGTCAAAGGAGTAGGGCTATGGATTTGAGTTCTCTGAAAGCGCCCCTGGGGGCGACCAAAAAGAGAAAAAGAGTCGGCCGCGGCGACGCGTCCGGCCATGGGGGAACCTCCGGCAAAGGGCACAAGGGGCAGAAAGCCCGCTCCGGCGGCTACGTCCGCGACGGTTTTGAAGGCGGTCAGATGCCCATGTCCCGGCGGCTTCCCAAGAGAGGGTTCCGCAATCCCTTCCGCGCAAGCTACGTCGGCGTGAACGTCATGGATTTGTGCCGCAAATTCGAGAAGGGCGCCGTAATTGACGAAGAGGCCATTCTGAAAAGCGGCCTTGTCAAGAAAAAGGGCGCGGGCATCAAGATTCTGGCCAAGGGAACCATCGATTTTCCCGTAACCGTGAAAATGGCAAAAATCAGCGCCGCCGCGAAAGCCAAAATCACCGCGGCGGGCGGGTCGATTGAAGAGGTGATCTGATTTGTTAGAGGGACTGGGCGGCGTTTCCAAAATACCCGAGCTGCAGAGAAGAATCCTGATTACGCTGCTTCTTCTGGCGGTGTACCGCATTGGTGTTTTCATTCCGACTCCCGGGATCGACAACACGGCGCTTCTGGCTTTTTTTGAGCAGGCGCGCGGTTCCATGCTGGGATTGATGGATTTGTTTGCCGGCGGCGCGTTAAGCACTTTTTCCATTTTTGCGCTGGGCATCATGCCCTACATCACCTCGTCCATCATCATCAACCTGCTGACGGTGGCCATTCCGCATCTGGAAAAACTTTCCAAAGAGGGGGAAAACGGCCGACGGAAAATTACGCAGTACACCCGTTACGGCACGGTGGGACTGAGCATCATTCAGGGATTCGGCATCGCCTGGGGATTGCAGCAGATGGCCAGCCCGACGGGCGCCCCCATCGTCCTGCACGCCGGCTGGGCCTTTATCCTGATGACGATCATCACGCTCACGTCCGGTACGGCATTTCTGATGTGGCTGGGCGAGACCATCACGGAGAAGGGGATCGGCAACGGCATCTCGCTGATCATTTTCGCGGGCATTGTCTGCAATCTGCCCGCGGCCATCGGCAACACCTGGCGCCTGTATTCGTCCGGCGAACTGCATTTCCTCATCCTGGTGCTGCTGGGGCTGTTCATGATTGCCGTGATCGGCGCGATTGTTTACGTGGAAGCCGCGCAGAGACGAATTCCGGTCCAGTACGCCAAAAGAATCGTGGGACGGAAAATGTACGGCGGACAGACGACTCATCTGCCGCTCAAGATCAATTCCGCGGGCGTCATTCCCCCGATTTTCGCGTCGTCGGTGATTATGTTTCCGGCGACCATCGCCAATTTTGCGCCGGCCGGCCTGATGAAGACGATTTCGGGCTACCTGATGCCCGGGCGGCTGGGCTATGAAATTCTTTTTGTCGGATTGATTTTCTTCTTTTGCTTTTTCTATACGGCCGTGACGATCAAACCGGATGACATGGCGGAAAACATGAAGAAATTCGGAGGGTATGTTCCGGGAATCCGCCCGGGCAAGAAAACCGCCGAATATATCGAGGAAATTCTGGAGAGACTCACCTTCAGCGGCGCGATTTATGTTTCCATCATCTGCGTGCTGCCCAGTGTGCTGATTTCTCAGTTGAACACGCCTTTCTATTTCGGCGGCACGTCTCTGCTGATTGTTGTCGGCGTGGCCATGGACACGGCCAGCCAGATCGAATCGCATCTGCTGACCCGCCAGTATGAGGGGTTCATGAAAAAAGGACATATGGCGCGCAGACGATAGATTGCGGATGGATGGTTGGGGCTCATGGTGATTCTGAAACAGCCGGATGAGATCGACAAAGCCAGAGCGAGCAGCCGGATTGTGGCGGAAGTCCTGAGCGTCCTTCGGGAAAAAGTAAAACCGGGCGTGACCACGCGGGAGCTGGATCAAATCGCTGAAGGGGTCACGGAAAAGCGTGGGGCCAGACCGGCGTTTAAAGGTTATCGGGGCTATCCCCATTCCCTGTGCGCGTCGGTCAACGAGGAAGTCGTTCACGGAATGCCGTCCGGCCGGATCTTGAAAGAAGGCGACATTATCGGACTGGACTTCGGCGTTCTCTATCACGGCTTTTACGGGGATGCGGCGATCACGCTTCCCGTCGGCCGGGTGAGCGAAGAGGCGGTTCGGCTGATGCGCGTGACCGAAGAAAGCCTCTGCGCGGCAATTGACCAGGCCGCTTCCGGGAACCGCCTGGGGGATATTTCGGCGGCGGTTCAGAAAACGGCGGAATCGGCCGGATTTTCCGTGGTTCGGGATTTTGTCGGACACGGCATCGGCAGGAACATGCACGAGGACCCCCAGATTCCGAATTTCGGAAAAAAAGGCCGGGGAATCGAGCTGCGGACGGGGATGATTCTCGCCATCGAGCCGATGGTCAACGCGGGCAGGTACGGGGTCAAGATTTTACCGGACGGCTGGACGGTGATTACGGCGGACGGAAGTTTGTCGGCCCATTTCGAGCATTCGGTTGCGATCACGGACAACGGGCCGGAGATATTGAGCAGTTTGAACTGATTTTTTCATGAACATGAACCGGTACTTGAGTAATGTATGGCCAAAGAGGAAGCAATAGAAGTTGAAGGTCGGGTCCTGGAGCCCCTGCCGAACGCCATGTTTCGAGTGGAACTGGAAAACGGACATAAGGTTCTGGCGCACATATCCGGCAAAATGCGGATGCATTTTATAAAAATATTGCCCGGGGACAAGGTTACGGTGGAGCTTTCCCCCTATGATTTGACCCGGGGCCGGATCACGTACAGGACGAAGTGAAAGCCTTGGTTGCCGGCCGGAAGGAGTGGAAGTCGTGAAAGTACGATCGTCAGTGAAAAAAATATGCGAGAAGTGCAAAATCGTCAAACGCAAGGGTGTTTTGCGCGTGATTTGTGAAAACCCCAAACATAAGCAGCGTCAGGGTTAGTTTCAACTATTTCAGGAGGTTATAGGTGGCACGAATTTCAGGTGTTGATTTACCGAAAAACAAGCGAATGGAAGTTGCCTTAACGTACATCTACGGCATCGGCAAAACCCGGGCGATGCAGATTCTGAAGGAATCTGGCGTCAGTCCGGACACCAAGACCGACCAGCTGGCCGACTCCGAGATATCGGCCATTCGCGGCATTATCGATAAAGAGGGAAAGGTCGAAGGGGATCTGCGGCGTGAGGTTTCCATGTCGATCAAGCGACTGATGGATATCGGCGCTTACCGCGGCCTGCGCCACCGCAAGGGGCTTCCGGTCCGGGGGCAGAGAACGCACACCAACGGACGGACGAGAAAAGGCCCGAGACGGGCGATCGCGGGCAAGAAAAAATAGCGCAACACATTTTCGACCGGAGGAACCATGGCGAAAGCAGTCAGAAAAACGGGAAAGAAAAAAGAAAAGAAAAATATTACGGAAGGGGTTGCCCATATACAATCCACTTTCAATAATACGATCATCACGATTACGGACATGACCGGCAACGTGATCTCCTGGTCCTCGGCGGGGCTGCAGGGCTTCAAGGGTTCGCGCAAGAGCACGCCGTTTGCCGCGCAGATGGCGGCGGAAGACGCGGTTCGCAAAGCCAAGGATCAGGGCATGCGCCGCGTCCAGGTTTATATCAAAGGTCCGGGCGCCGGACGGGAATCCGCGCTGCGGTCGCTGCAGCTGGCCGGATTGACCATTACGATGATTCGCGACGTTACCCCTGTTCCGCACAACGGCTGCAGGCCGCCGAAGCGGCGAAGGGTATAAGATTTTATTCAAGAATATTCAGAAGAGTAAAGAGTAAAGGGAGGCTTTTTTGGCAAGATATACGGATTCCTCATGTCGTTTGTGCCGTCGTGAAGGCTTGAAGCTTTTTTTGAAGGGCGATCGGTGTTATTCGGAGAAATGTTCCTTTGAACGAAGAGGCTACGCTCCGGGAGATCATGGCCAGTCCCACAAGAAACAGCAGTCGGACTACGGCACCCAGTTGCGCGAAAAGCAGAAGCTCAAAAGAATGTACGGGCTTCTGGAAAAGCAGTTCCACGGCTACTTTGAAAAGGCGGACCGCCAAAAGGGCATTACAGGCACGAATTTGCTGGTGCTTCTGGAGCGCAGGCTGGACAACATGATTTTCCGCCTGGGGTTTGCCAATTCCCGAATCGAAGCGCGGCAGCTCATCAGCCACGGTCATTTTCTGGTGAACGGGAAAGCGGTGAACATCCCGTCCTATTTGCTTAAGGCAGGCGACGAGGTAACCGTCAAGGAAGGCTCCCGGAAGATCAACCGGATTCTGGAGGCCATGGAAACCGTTGCCCGGCGCGGTGTGCCGAATTGGCTGGGATTGGACAAAGACAATTTTAAAGCGACCATCAAGATGCTGCCGGTCCGCGAGGATCTGACGATGCCGGTGCAGGAACAGCTTGTGGTAGAGCTTTATTCAAAGTAAACCGCCAACAGATTGAATAAATCAACTTAAGGGTGGGTTTGATTATGCAGAGAAACTGGTCGAGTTTAATTCGTCCCAAACGTGTAGACGTTGATGAAGCCACGCATACGCGGTTCTATGGAGAATTTACCATTCAACCTCTGGAAAGAGGATTTGGAATCACACTGGGCAACGCGTTGAGAAGGGTTCTGTTGTCGTCTATTCAGGGAGCGGCCATCACATCCGTCAAGATCGACGGTGTTTTGCACGAGTTTTCCACGATTCCCGGCGTCAAGGAAGACGTCACGGACGTGATTTTGAACCTGAAGGGCGTCCGCTTCAAGATGGGTTCGGCGGACACGAAAGTTGTAAAATTCAACGTGACCAGCCACGGCGTCATTACCGCCGGCGACATCATTACGGACGGAGCGATCGAGGTCCTGAATCCCGATCACTATATCGCCACGCTGTCCGGCGGCGGTTCGCTGAAAGCCGAAATGGTCGTGAAAATGGGCAAAGGCTACATTGCCGCGAAAAAAGAGCTGGAACCCGATCAGCCGGAAGGCACCATCAATATCGACGCCATTTTTTCGCCGATCAAGAAAGTCAACTACGTGGTATCTCACGCCCGCGTCGGACAGATCACGGATTACGACAAGCTGGTGCTGGAAGTCTGGACGGATGGAAGCCTGAACCCGGGCGATGCCATCGCGTATTCGGCCAAGATTCTGAAGCAGCAGCTGGATGTGTTCATCAATTTTGAGGAAGTCGAGGAAGATGCCGCTCCGGAACAGGAGTCTCCCGGCGGCAACGTCAATGAAATCCTCATGCGGTCGGTGGAAGACCTGGAACTCTCCGTGCGTTCGGCCAACTGCCTGAAAAACGCGGGGATCAACACGATCGGGGAGCTGGTTCAGAAGACCGAGGCGGAAATGCTCAAAACCAAGAATTTCGGACGCAAGTCCCTGAGTGAAATCAAGGATATTCTCAACGAATACGGCCTTGCCTTCGGCATGAAGCCGGATGAAAATGCTTAAAAAGGAAACCGACCGGAACGCGGGACGGCGTTTGATGATGGATTCATCAGGGGACGGTCAGGAAAGGATAAAGTAACCATGTATCACGGTAAGGCGGGCAGAAAACTGGGACGATCGTCCAGCCATCGGGAAGCCATGTTTCGCAATATGGTGACATCGATCATCAGGCATGAAAGCATCCGGACAACCGATGCGACGGCCAAGGAAGTGCGCAAGCTGGCGGATCGTATGATTACGCTCGGAAAAAGAGGCGATCTGCACGCGCGCCGGCAGGCACTGTCGGTGGTTCGGGATAAAGAGATGGTCGCCAAGCTTTTCGGCGAGCTGGCCGAGCGCTTCCGCAATCGGGCGGGCGGCTACACCCGGATCGTCAAAGTCGGCTACCGCTTTGGCGACAACGCGCCGGTTTCCATTCTGGAATATATTCCGGATGAGAACAAGAAAGAAAAGGCAAAGCCGAAGAAGGCAAAAAAGGCTGAATAGCCAATAAAACTGAATCATAAAAGGCAGGGCGCGCGCCCTGCCTTTTTTTTGTGGTTGTTTTTTCAAATCGATCAAGGTATTTATGGGCAACTACTGCAAAGGAGGAATCGAGATGGCAGAAAAGAAAATCGGCGAAGTGCTCAAGTTTTTTGCGAAGCCTTCGGTGGCGGCAGTCCATCTTTCGGAGGGCGAATTGCAGGTCGGCGACAGCATAAAATTTTCCGGCCATACGACGGAATTTACCGAAGTAGTCCAGTCCATGGAAGTGGACAACAAGCCGGTGCAGAAAGCCGTGGCGGGCGATTCCATCGGCCTGAAAGTCTCGGACCGTGTTCGTCCCGGAGATGAAGTTTTTAAAATTCTTCCCGACTAACCCCCGGTAAGCGTTTAATCGAAGCCGGCGTTTATTTTTAATGCAGGCGATGCGGATTGCTGTCCATTCATGCCGTGACAGTCTTTGCAAATGGCCAAAATTCTCGTTGTTGACGATGAAAAAGACATCGCGGATCTGGTGTCCTATAATCTGGAGCGAGAGGGATTCGCCGTGGTAAAAGCCTTTGACGGCGAAACGGCGCTTGCCAAAGTCAGGTCCGAAAAACCGGATTTGCTGATTCTGGATTTGATGCTGCCCGGGGTCGGCGGTCTGGACGTTTGCAAGAAGATTCGCGCCAATCCGGAGACTTCATCACTGCCCATGATCATGCTCACGGCGAAAGCCGATGAGACGGATAAGATTATCGGCCTGGAACTGGGCGCGGACGACTACATGACCAAACCCTTCAGCGTCAAGGAACTGGTGGCCCGCGTCAGAACCGTTCTGAGGAGAGTTCAGGAGGGGAAAAAACTTTCCGCTGAAGAGCGCTTTGAATTTCAGGGTCTGTCCATCGATTACGCATCCTGCCGGGTGCGGGTGGAAGGCAAGCCGGCGGCTTTGAGTCCTACTGAACTCAAACTGCTTTTCTTTTTGTCGCGCAGTCCCGGCCGCGTATATTCACGGGATCAGATTCTTACGCATGTCTGGGGCGACAACACGTTTATCACCGATCGTGCCGTGGACGTCCATATCCGCCGCCTGCGCAGCTCGATTGAAGAAAACATGGAAAAACCGCAATACATTCTAACCGTTCGTGGATTCGGCTACAAATTCGCAGATATACGATAGTAATTCGCCGTCTTTTTAAATCCCCGCTTCTTTCGCTGCATTGTTTTCACAAGTTCATCAACACGTCATCAAACTGTAACATTCATCCTGTATAAGATTCGCCAATTAAAAAAACAGGAGGAAATGTCCATGTTTGGCATCTTGCGAAAATCAACGATTTTCACCATCGCGTTCTTGCTGGTCGGCGGTGTGTCTTTTGCCGCCGATTCGATTGTCATCAAGGGATCGACCACGGTTTTGCCGGTAGCGCAGGCGACGCTGGAAGCTTTCATGAAAGCCAATCCCGGCGTGCAGATGTCCCTTTCCGGCGGCGGATCCGGCGAAGGCATCAAGGCCCTGATCGACAATACCACCGACATTGCCACCTCATCTCGTGAAATCAAGGACAAGGAAATCAAGCTGGCACAGTCCAAGGGAATCAATCCGTTGGCTCACGTGGTGGCCTATGATGCGATCATTCCCGTTGTGCACCCCAAAAATAAAGTTCAGAATCTGACCGTTGACCAGCTCAGCCAGATTTATCAGGGCAAAATCAAAAACTGGAAGGAAGTCGGAGGCGATGATTTGAAGATCGTCGTGATCTCGCGCGATTCTTCTTCCGGCACGTTCGAATCCTGGGACCATTTTGTCATGAAGAAGGCAAAAGTCACGCCGAGGGCTCAGATGCTGGCCTCCAACGGCGCGCTGGTCACCGCGGTGTCCAAAAACCGGTATGCGATTGCCTACCTGGGCATCGGGTATCTCAATAAAAGCGTCAAGCCCCTTCAGGTGAACGGGATCACGGCTTCTCTTCAGACGGCCATGTCCAGGGAATATCCCATGTCCCGTGAACTTTACATGTACGTAAACGGCAAGCCGGGAGGAGCCGTGGCGAAATACATTGCCTTTGTGAAATCCCCTGCCGGTCAGAAAATTGTTGCGAAAGAAGGTTTTGTTCCGTTTGTTGAAGTGAAGAGGACCGGGAAGAAAAAATAATACCCGCGAGATTCAAAGAGTTTCATTGCGGTGTGACGGGCTGTTCGTCAATCGCAGCGAAACTTATTGTTGTAAAACCGTGAAGCAAGCCAACGGCAGACGCTCGGGACAGCATGACTCGTCATACCAAAGAAATCATCATTAAATATATCTTCTTACTTTTTGCCCTGGTTTCGGTGATTGTTCTGGGGCTGATTGTCTTTTCGCTTTTCCGGGAAGGTCTGCCGCTTTTCCGCGAAGTGTCGGTGAAGGATTTTATTTTCGGGATCGAATGGTATCCCACCTACGACCCGCCCTCCTTTGGAATCTTTCCGCTGGTTGTCGGTTCGCTCATCGTGACGCTGATCTCCACGGTAATCGCCGTGCCGCTGGGTGTGATGGCGGCCATCTATATCTCGGAAATCGCGCCGCAGCGCATCAAGGAAATCCTCAAATCCGTCATTGAACTGCTGGCCGGATTGCCCTCCGTCGTGCTGGGATTTTTCGGCATGGTCATCGTCGCGCCCTGGCTTCAGGAAACCTTTGATCTTCCCACGGGTCTCAATATTATCAACGCCTCCGTCATTCTGGCGATCATGGCGATTCCCACGATTTCCAGCATTTCCGAAGACGCGCTCTACGCCGTTCCCCGCGAATTCAAGGAGGCCTCCTACGCACTGGGGGCGACAAAATTCGAAACGATTGTCATGGTGATTGTGCCTTCCGCTCTCTCCGGGATTTCCACGGCGGTCATGCTGGGCATGGCCCGGGCGATTGGCGAGACGATGGTTGTTTTGATGGTGGCGGGCGGCGCGGCGGCGATTCCGGAGAGTCTGTTTGACCCGGTTCGTCCGATGCCGGCCTCCATCGCCGCGGAGATGGGGGAGACGCCCTACGGCAGCGCGCACTACCAGGCGCTTTTCGCCATCGGCATGGTGCTGTTCTTTCTTACGCTGGCGTTTAACCTGATTGCCGATTACGTCTCACACAAGTTCCGTCAGACCGGTTCCGCGACGCTGTAAGGAAATGTTCATGAAGATGCTGAAATACCCTTCGATGCGCTGGCGCTACTTTAAACAATCCGTTTTCTTTGCGCTGGTGCGCGCGTCGGCGCTCATCATTACACTCGCGCTGGGCGGCATTCTTTTGTATATTCTGGCAAACGGCATCTCCGTGATCAGCTGGGATTTCATCACCCAAAGACCAACGGATGCGATGACGAAGGGCGGCATCATGCCCGCCATTCTGGGCACGATTTATCTGACGATCGGCGCGATTGCCATTGGCCTCCCGCTGGGCATCGCCTCGGCCGTTTACCTGACGGAATATGCCAGGCAGGGCCGTGTGATTCGGCTCATCAAAGTTGGAATCAACTGCCTGGCCGGTGTGCCCTCCGTGGTTTTCGGTCTGTTCGGCATGGGGTTCTTCGTCATTTTTCTGAAGTTTGGCTCGAGTATTCTTTCCGGGTCGCTTACGCTTGGTTTTTTGATCCTGCCGACCATTATCGGAGCATCGGAAGAGGCGCTCAAAGCGGTGCCGCAGACCTTTCGCGAAGCCTCCCTGTCCCTGGGGGTGTCCAAGTGGCAGACGATTTACCAAATTGTGCTGCCCAACGCGCTCCCCGGCATTCTGACCGGCTCCATCCTGGGCATCGGGCGGGCCGCGGGAGAAACGGCGCCGATCATGTTTACGGCTGCCGCGTATTTCACCGCCAAACTGCCGGGATCGGTTTTTGACGAAGTGATGGCCCTGCCGTATCATATTTACGTTCTGGCCACGGCGGGGACGAATATTGAGGCCACAAGGCCCATCCAGTTCGGCACCGTTCTGGTGCTGGTCGCGGTGGTTCTGGGCATTGACTTGATCGCCATATTGATCCGCGCGTCTATGAGAAAAAATAAAAGGTGGTAGCCATGGAATCCAATGTCATCCTTTCCGTTCATCAGGTGAACTTTTACTACGGGGTTGTGCGGGCGCTCACGGACATTTCCATGACGTTTCAAAAAAACAAGGTCACGGCGCTCATCGGACCGTCCGGATGCGGCAAGTCAACGCTCTTGCGGCTGTTGAACCGGATGAACGAATTGATTGACGCAACGAGGGTGGAAGGGGAAATTCTGTTTGAAGGACGGAACATCTACGCTCCGGACGTCGATCCGGTGGAAATCCGCCGCAAGATCGGCATGGTTTTTCAGAAACCCAATCCGTTTCCCAAAACCATCTACAACAATATCTCCTATGGTCCCAGGCTCACCACCGGCATTCCCAACGTGGATATGGACGCCCTGGTGGAACAGAGCCTGAGACAGGCGGTGCTGTGGGATGAGGTGAAGGATATCCTCAACAAATCCGCCATGAATCTCTCCGGCGGGCAGCAGCAGCGCCTGTGCATCGCGCGGGCGCTGGCGATGAAGCCGGACATTTTGCTGATGGACGAGCCGACCTCGGCGCTGGATCCCATTTCCACCGCCAAGATTGAAGAACTGATCGAGGAGTTAAAAGAAAAATACACCATCATCATCGTTACGCACAACATGCAGCAGGCCGCCCGCGTCTCGGATGAAACCGCTTTCTTTTATCTGGGGAATTTGATTGAATACAACAAAACGGAGAAAATCTTTACCAAGCCGGACGTCAAACAGACGGAGGACTACATTACGGGGCGCTTCGGATGATTGAACGACTTTGGAAAAAGGCTTATCTGCTGCGTTGCGCTGCATTCTGCGTCACTGCGGCGTATGAAGCTATACGCCTCATTCCTCGAAATTTGCGCGCCTTGCAGCTAAACCTCGCGTGCCCTTTAGGGTATTTTGCAAAGCCGTGTCTTTAAAATGATTTGCAGGGACGGTTTTAAACCGTTCCCTGCTGGAGGATGAAATGGAAGAAAAACGACACACCAGCTTGCATTATGAAAAGGAGCTGCAGGCGATCAAGGACGGCCTGATCTATCTGGGCGCGCTGACCGAGACGGCGATCCGCAAGGCGATGAAGTCTCTGTCCGGCCGCGACACGCAGCTTGCCCATCAGGTCGTCCGGGAGGATGATGAAATAGACCGCCTGGACACCGAACTGGAAGAGCGCTGCATCAAGATTCTGGCGCTTCGCCAGCCTACGGCCATTGACTTGCGTTTCATCACAACCGCCATCAAGATTACCGGCCATTTGGAGCGCATCGGGGATATGGCCGTGAACATTGCCGAAAAGGTCATGCGGCTCAACGAAGAGCCGCAGCTCAAGCCTTACATTGATCTGCCGCGCATGTCCGAGCTGGTCGGCGAGATGATCAGGGATTCCCTGGACAGCTTTATTGCCGGAGACCTGGAGAAGGCGGAGAAGGTCCGTCGGCTGGAACAGGTGATCGACGATCTGAACGAGCAGATTTTCCGCGAGCTGCTGACCTTCATGATGGAGGATTCCAAAAACATTCATCGGGCTCTGATGGTGATGCAGGTTTCCAAGAACATGGAACGGATCGCCGATCATGCCAAGGGCATTGCCGACATGGTGACCTATATGGTGACGGGCACCTGCGTGCGCCATCAATCCTGCGGTGGGACGACCTGAGGAGGCCGTGTGAAGCGCAATTTATTCCTCAAAATATTATTTTCCTATCTGGTGATCATCAGCGTGTCGTTCTTTGTCCTGCATCTGCTGGTAAAAGATCAGCTTTCCAAAATTATGACGGCCGGAATCGAACAGGAGTTGATGCATTACGCCGAACTGGTGGATCTGAGCGCCCCCAAGGCCATGTCCGCGCATCTTCAGCAGATCAGTAAAATATCCAAGTCCCGCGTGACGCTCGTGAACGAGCGCGGCGTTGTTTTTGCCGATTCAGAGAAGGCGATCGCCGGACTGGAAAACCACCTGTTTCGTCCGGAAATTCAGGAAGCCAGATTGAAGGGTGTCGGTAAATCCGTCCGATACAGCAACACGCTGGGCGTGAACATGCTTTACGTGGCTGTGGTCCTCAAAAACGGGCCGAAAATCGGCGGCTATGTCCGATTGGCTCGTCCGCTTCACGATGTCCAGAGCGCGGTTGAACAAGTTTATCGGTCCATCTTCCTGGCCATGCTGATCGGCGCGCTGGTGTCTCTGATCGCCGCCCTGTTTTTTTCCTACCGGCTGGCCGCCCCCATCCGGTCGATGGAGGAATTTACGCAGCGGCTGCGCAAGGGGCAGCCCGTCGGCTCCATCATGATCAGGACGTCCGATGAAACCCGGACGCTGGCGGATAACATCAACTATCTGGTGGAGGAGCTCAAGGACAAGATCCGGCTGGCCCAGGAAGAAAAAAGCAAGCTGATGACCGCGCTGACCAGCATCAACGAAGGCGTGGTGATCCTGAACAACGATGAAAAGATCGAATTTTTGAGCCCTGCGCTGGCCGGCATTCTTTCCGGCCAATACGAAGACTTTCTGGGCAAGACGCTTCTGGAATCTTTCCGCAACGCCGAACTTCAGAAGGCGTTTCAAGGTTTTAAGCAGACCCGGCAAAGTATTTCGCGCGAAATTGCGCTGGGCATCGCCGAAACGGTGATCATGAGCGTTAGCCTGTCCGAAGTTCAGGGGCTTCCCGGGGAAGAAAAAGTCATGATCGTCTTCCATGACGTGACCCGGCTTAAAAAACTGGAGCGCGTCCGGACGGACTTTGTGGCCAATGTCACGCATGAAATCCGCACGCCGCTTACGGCCGTCATCGGCTATCTGGAAACGCTTCAGGCCGGCGCCCTGGAGAACCCCGAGGACGCGAAGCGGTTCACCGACATCATGCTCAAACAGGCCCGGCGGCTCCATCGCCTGGTGGAAGACCTGATGACCCTGTCCAGGATTGAACTCGGGGAGGTGGTTTTTTGCTTCGAAGATATTTTCCTTCCGGAAGCCATGGATAACGTCGTTTCCCTTCTGGATGCCAAAGCCGCGGCCAAAACCATCACCATGCAAAACCGGTTGCCGCAGAATCTCAGGCCCGTTAAGGCGGATCGGGACCGGCTCAGCCAGATCCTGGTCAACGTGCTGGACAACGCCGTAAAGTTTACGCCGGAGGGGGGCCGGATCACGATGGAGGCCGAAGAAAGAGACGAGCAGGTGATTTTGAAGATCAGCGACACCGGCATTGGAATTCCTGCGGAGGAAATACAGCGTCTGGGAGAGCGCTTTTACCGTGTGGACAAGACGCGCTCCCGCGAGCTGGGCGGCACGGGCCTGGGTTTGTCGATCGTCAAACATCTGATGCTCGCGCACGGCGGCAGGATGGAAATCGAAAGCCGGCCGGAACGAGGCACAAAAGTCTCTTTGTTTTTTCCGATGCAGAAAAAATAAGGTTCATCCGTTTAATACGTACTTTTATCTTTCACCTGCTAATGTTCACGCCGATCAATTCCCCAACATCAATTATTACCAGATGAAACGTGCATAAAAGGGAATGCCAATCTCTTTGTCCGTATCATGCAGATTTCAGCCTGTCCTTTTGGGCGACTACGAATCTTGCAGATTCATGGATAGCACCGGCAAACGAGATGAAAATCAGGGCAAGGAGCGCTAAGTAGTAAAAGGTAAACCCGGCAGCGAGTGCGACCAGCTTCAGAGCGATAAAGAAGCCGATGGCTATTTTAGGATACGGATACACCAGGCGATGGCTCAACCACAAACACGCGGGAATCACGATAACGGTCATCAGCATCACTTTCAAAACAGGTATAATGGGCACATTCAGAAAGGTATATTGTAAAATAAGAACAGGGATATAATGAAGAATATACACATTGATGGAATGTTTTGAGCAAAAGGTTGTTATCGCATTCGGTTTGTTGAAGAATCTTTTAGCAAAAGAAAGAAAAAACATCAAAAGAAAAATGCATGCCGGCGGCAATAAAACCCAGGTGCACAAAAATGAAAGCTGAACGGAACCATCCATAAGCGGCGAAGCTATTTTATTGTCAAATTGCATATTATGCTCAACAACTTTTAATATTTCGTCAAGTGTGGACAGGATGCCGATATGGTAAAAAAGAACATATAGTGCAAGAGGAATGAATGCCAGTACTCCCCATATCTTCCAGGTGCCGATATCACCCCGGGTGAGCCACTCTTTTTTGTAAGCATATAAGCCGAATAAAAACATAGGGATAAGTATCCAGATTTTATCGGTTTGAAACTGCAGCGTCTTGCCTATAATGATCCATGAACCAAAATCAATATGATGAATTACATAATTTATCATGGCGGCGGCATAAACAATGCTCATCATCACGGCAAAGACGATGGTTTGAAGTATAATTTTTTTTCGGCTGTTCACTTTTTTTGGTTCACTGTTTTTTCTTTTGAAAGGCAGGCTCAATAAAACAACCGCCAGTGTTATCAAAAAGAGCAAAGTCAAAAACCAGGTATGCGAAAGGTTAAAATCAACCGTATTCAATGTTTTTTGGGAACTGGTTAGATAGATTCCAGGCATGTCAACAAAAGCACGCCAGAAATTAAGAAATGTCTCTGAATAATCCGGACTGACAGGATTCAACCTTTTCAAGCGGAGCTGATTGAAGACATCACCTGCACAAAAGAGAAAAACGATGACCGGCACATAAAGCCGCATAAATCTATTTTTTATGTACTCAAGGGGAGTGCTTTTTTTCAATGATGGAAAGATGAATAGTGCGGCAATAAACAGCAGGCAGGGCATCAAATAAATGTCCATCGGGATCAGAGATGTCTCATAAAATCTGGATGACCCCTCTTTATCAATGACAGCCCACCAGAACGATAGCGGATAGGCGAACATTGAAATAACGTGTACCAGAACAACATTGTAAACAAGAACGTTTCTGATATTATCCAGATACACGAAGCGGTTTTGGGTGTTTTCCATATTATTCTTTTACGATGTTTTGTGCTTCCTGCTATTTCAATTTCAGAGAAAGAGGATACTGCTTCAGGTTGTCTCCGACCCGCAATAATGAGGTGACGACAGCCAAAATTGCTTTATTATCTTTAAAAACGACCACAGCATAGGAACGTAAAGGCCACATTCCATATTTCCATTTCACCTCAAACTCGTATGCCTGTGTGCCATCCTTCAGTTTAATTTCTCTTTCATGAAGTATTTTAACGTCAGAGCCCTTCCACAGGCTCTCAAGGCCCTTTTTAAATACACTTGGCGTCTCACGATAAGTCCTGCCGGCGGGAATATCTTTTATCGCAATGTCAAGAGTTGTAGCCGCCCCGGCGTAGGGCTGTCTCCTGAAAATATTATACGGATCCTGCGAGGCTTTTTGATCAACCCATTTGGGAACGGTCAAAGTAAAATCGGGTGATTTGTGAACAAACAATTCATTATCCTCTGTGTTGGCGCACGACATCACCGATAGTGCCATCATAAAAATAAACAGCGGCAAAGCACTTTTTAAGACTGTTCCCATTGTCCTTCCTCCTTTTTTCGTAATAAGACAATTTAGCATTATGCGATGAAACGAACCATGATAATTAATCTTATCGGCAATTTATTCAACTATTACCACTTATAATGTAGCATAAAATAGCAAAATTAAATAAACAACATTACAGTCAACTATCATGAATTCCCTTGTGGACAAAAAGTTTTCCGTTCTTCTTGCGGGCATAACGTTCCATGCGGCGCTGAATGCCGCGAATGGAGATGGGCTGCACTTTGAGCTCTTCCACGAATGGCCAATCCGATGTTTCAGTAGAGCAATACCATGCTTGCATCGGCCGCAAAAGTGACGCGCAGACGCTCCGATGTAACACGCTCTTTCAATCGAAAATCATCTGCCGAAGATATCCCGGATCAGACTTTTGCCGTTTGAACTTTTGCCCTCTTTGCCCGCGGCGGGCGGCTTTCGGTCTTTCAGCAGAATATTGCGCAGCTCTTCGCCCGCCTTTTGCTGCAGGCCTTCCGTCACTTTTTTGCCGACGGCTTTCGTGTCGATGCCGTAGGACGGCTTGGAGAGGGTGCCTTCCACTTTCAGCGGTACGCTGGTCCATCCCTTTTCGCCGGAAAGAAACTTGGCGACGGACGACTGGCTGACCACGCCGGGCGCCAGTCGGTCGGAAACCTTGACCAGAACGCCAAGGTCCAGCTTTTGGTCCATTCCGATCGTTCCCTTTTCATCGATCATCATGTCTTTGCCGCCGATCAGCGTTTTGAGATTCACGATCCCGTCGGCAACGGTAAAAGTGCTGTCGGCCTTATCGATGGGAATTTCTTTCATTCCTTTCAGCCCGAGGATGGCCAGAAGGCCGGTGATGATTTCGGCATTTTTCAAGGCTCCCTTCTGAATCGTGAATTTGCCGTTTCCCTTCAGGTTGCGCTTGATGTTTTCGGAAAGCGTGCCCGCGCCGGTAAACTCCGCCTTGCCGGACAGCACTCCGGAAATCACGCCCTTTGCTTTTGGCGCGGCGATCTGGACCAGTTCTTCCACCCGGACGCCGTTCAGGTCCGCGTGGAGATTGTATCGGGTTCCTTTTTGCGCCAGGTTGACGGCTCCCTTAAGCGCAAAGGCGCCGCTCAGCGTGTTGCCTTTCAGGTAAGGGACGGTGAAGAGGTTGTTTTTGAGCTCATACCGGGATCTGAAGCCGGTGATGGCAATTCCCTTGTAGCTGGTTTTATCGATGTCCAGAGAAGCGTTGACTTTCAGCTTCAAATCCATCGGCTCCAATTCCTTTTTCGCCTCCATACTTTTTTTATCTTTGCCGGCTTCAGCCTTCTCCCGCGATTTGGCGGAAGCGGGGGCGGGAACCAGGAGGTCATCGAGAGAGATGAATTTGCTTTGGACGCTGACGGTGATGTCGGGGGTTTCCCGGTAGTTTTTCACCGCTCCCGAAATGTCGGCTGCATTGCGGCCGGCGATAAGCTTTACGCTTTCCAGCCGGATTACATCCTGCGTCAGTTTCACGATCCCATCCAAAACAAGGTTCAGGCTCTGATTGGCGAAGGAGGTCCGGTTCATCCTGATCTGGCCGTCGATATCCGCGGAATTTTCCGCACCGGCTTTTTTGGCAAGATGAAGGAGGATCGATATATTTCCGCCGAAGGTCATTTCCCCGGGGAGGAAGGCGGAGGCGAGATCCGGAGGGATTTGCGAGAGATTGCAGTCCGGCACCTTGACGGCCAGAGCATAGGCAGTGGGCGAAGCATAGTCCACCGTGCCCGAAATGTTGACGGGGATTTTCATAATATCCAGATCGACAAAATGGAGGGTCAGACGCTTCGCCTCCATGTCCGCGTCCAGACTGTAGCGGGCCGTCGTCCGTAGGTCTTTCAGTGTCGTCTTTTTGTCCTTCACCACCGCCTGAGCCAGGGTGACCTCGAACGATCCCGACGAGGAAAGAGCGGATGGCGAATGTCCGGTGAGGTTTAACTCCGCCTGGAGAACCACATCCGCTTTCTGAAGTTTTCCCATAGGGTCCGCGTAGCCGAGCTTTGCGTTTTCGATCCTGATGGTTTTCACATTCAGGGCGACCGGAAGCCCCGAAGCGCCTTTCTCTTCTTCCTTGATCTCCTCGGGCTTATCCGTCCGGGCCATGTCGGAGAAATTATAGGTGCCGTCGGGGTTGACCTTCACGCTGATTTCGGCGTCCGTGATGCTCAGTTGATCGATCACCAGCCTTCGGGTCAGCAGGGGCAGGAGCTGATACGCAAGAATAAATTCCTTTGTTCTGAAAAAGACGGACTCGGCATCTGGCTCGCGGATTTCAAAATCCCGGACGACAATTCCCCGAAAGAGACTGACATCAACCGCGCCGATCACGGTCTTGCGGTGAAGCGACTTTTCCACCGTCTCCACAACGAGCGCGCGCACCCTCTCTTCCGTCAGGAAGGACTTGATCAGCACGGACACGGCGACGATGACGGCGAGAATGACGGCAAGGATGATGACGGCGATTTTCAGGGGCTTTTTCATGGCGGATCCTCCGAAGCGATTCAGGGGCTATTGTTTTCTTAATGGACGATATCTGTTCATGCGGTCCCCGGTCGATGGATGGAAAAATAATGGAAGATATTTTGTGCTTCCGGAGTATAGGCCAAGGCCGTTTGGCGTGTCAAGACTCCAGGGGGTTTTTTTTGAGAAAGACCGCAACCGATTCCAGCCCGGGATGTTGGAATAGCGACGCCCGCGGGATAAGGAATCGCCGGGCCGGGCGAAAAAGAACCTTTCTTTTTCGCGGTACGAAAAGTATAATTCACAAAACCATGAGGAGGAACCCGTATGGAAAGCCTTATAGCCAAAGCCCTTCAACTTCAATATGAGCCGGTGGCGATTCTGTGGTCGGATGAAAAGCCCGAAGGCGCAATGCAGTTTTCCCCCGGCAAGTGGGGCTGCGTGATGTGGCTCGCCGTTTCGGCGGCCAAGGGACGGTCTGCCGCGGCCGATAAAAAAACCTTCGGCTGTGTCGGCGGCGGGGTCGGGCTTGGGTTCGGCAATCAGTATCTGAATTTTCCCGGCGGCCTGGAGGGGTTCTGCTATTTTCTGTCCTCGGGGAATGCCGGTCGCCCCGGCGGCGCCGAGCTTGCCGAGCAGGTCAAGCCCTTCATGACCAAAGAGAGTTATGAAAATTTTCTGCAGGGCGAGCGCTATATCAAAAATCCGAAGCTGGTGGAAAAATTTGTCGAGGCTCTGCCGATGACGGACGTTCCCTCTGCCTACGTTGTCTTTAAACCGCTTTCCGACGTCGATCCGGCCAAAGAAAAACCGCAGACGATTATTTTCTTTGCCGATCCCGACCAGCTTTCCGCTCTGACGGTGCTGGCCAACTACGGACGCGGCGATAATGAAAACGTGACCATGCCGTATGCGGCGGGCTGCCAGACGATCGGCATCTATCCTTATCGCGAATCAAAATCCGCCAGGCCCCGCGCCGTGGTGGGCATGACCGATCTTTCCGCCCGCGACTATGTCCGCAGGCAGCTCGGCGATTCCAATTTCATGACCTTTGCCGTGACTTTCGCCCTGTTTGAAGAAATGGAGCAAAATGTCCCCGGCTCGTTTTTGGAGCGTCACACCTGGCAAAATCTGCTGAAGCAGGGACGTTAAACCTGAGCAGGCCCTGTTTCAGGATTTTTGCGCCTCCAGAGGCAGAATCTTTTTATACAAAAGGATCATTAAAAAACCGGTTATATACATCGTAATGCCGTAAATGGCCGTCGTGACGAACATGGAGCTGTAGAAGTCACCCATAAGGTCCTGAATTAACAGGGCAATTGTTATGGCCAGCGTAGAGTTGCGCAGGCCCACCTCTATCGAGATGGCCCTGGCCTGATAGTTTTCTATCCGGAAGAGTTTGGGAACGAAAGCGGCAAGCAGCATTCCCATGACCGACAGGAAAACGACCATGATGTAAAACACGACACTGTATCGATGGGTTTCCGCGAATTTTTCAACGTTGGTATAAAGTCCCACGCCAATGACCAGCAGCAGGGCGATCACGCCGAGAGCCGAGAAAAACGGCGTGGTTTTGACGGCAAAGTTAAGCCATTTGTGCCGGATGGACATGCCGAGGATCAGGGGCACAATCACCAGAACGATGATGGTCTGCACGATCAGCCCCGTGGGGATGTTGATGTCGGGAATGTTGGCGCATAAGACCGTCATGATCAGAGGGGTGAAGAACAGGGCCAGCAGCGTGGAAATGGACGTCAATGAGATGGAAAGCGCCAAATCCCCTTTGGCATAGTAGGTCATGAGATTGGAAGTGACCCCGCCGGGGCAGGCGCAGATCAACACGAGGCCGGCATAGATAAAGGGAAAGTTATGGTAAAAGCCCAGGGCATACGCCATCCCCAGGGCCAGCAGGGGCATGAGAAACCACTGCAGAAGAATGCCGACGGCGATCCCTTTCGGTTTCTGAACGACCAGCTTGAAATCGTTGACGGTCAGGTTGAGGCCCATTCCGAGCATGACGAAGAAAAACATCAAAACGATGGAAACTTTAAAAATCCGGTCCAGCATGAGCTGGGCCGGAGGTTCGAGAAAACGGATGTAGGTGTAGGATTTCCCGTTCACAATCCCTTCCGCCAGAAGAGCCTTGAAAACCAGTTTGTTGCCCAGCATCTCTTTGAGGTTGGCATAGTGCCGCGCGGTTCCGGTTTTTTCCATTTCCCGGGCCGGAGGAATAGACACGATAAAGAGCTGGCCGTCGAGGCGCCGAACCATAAAAAGTCCGGAGGGTTCGCCGTCCGCGGGCATGACGCCTTCCAGGAAGCGCAGATTTCCTTCGAACGCCGTTTCTTCGGCTGTTGCCCAGTCGGCTGTCCGGCCGCTTGCGGTCAGTTCCGTGAAAAGGGTGGAATCTTTATTTTTTGCCGCCGCTGAAAGATTGCGGTAGAGGGTTTCTCCGGCAAAAGCCGCTCCGGCGTTGAGCATCATCAGAACCGGCAGGATCAAAAAAATCAGTCGCAATCTCCAGCGCGCGGGACATGGGGAGGATTTGCCTTTCATGGTCGTTCTCCTTCTCTGTTTTAGTTTCAGTTCTGGCCGGACAATGAAACGGCTGGTTTGAATTTTCTATGCCTTTGATTCTTTCCTTTTCTTCAGATTCAGGGCTTCTCTCAGGCCTTTTTCCCGAATGACTTTTATTTTAAGACCGGTTTCCGTCATTTTAAAGAAGCGTTTGCCGTATTTTCCCAGGAGCTTTTTGTTGATTTCGAACCCGAGTCCGGGCGTCTTAAACGGCTGCAGCATGGCGTTTTTATCCGGAATGATCGGGGATATGATTCCCTCCCGGAACTGAGGTATCCACGATGGATATTCAAGAGGATACTCCAGAGGGAGCTTGTTGTCCCGGTCCGCCAGAACCAGGTTCCAGTTCACGTAAAAGCCGATGCCGTTGGTCCAGGTGTGCGGCGTGTAGAGGCGGTCGCGCTTTTTACATTCATCAATCACTTTTTTGACCTGGGCGATCCCGCCGGCAAAGGTGGCGTCGGGCTGATAGATGTGGAAGCAGTCCTTTTCAAACATGATTTTTATTTCGTCCCAGCCGTAGTTCAGCTCGGCGCCCGCGATTTTCACTTTGGAATATTTTTTCAGTTCGGCATTGCCGTCATAGTCCCTCGAGTCCAGGGGTTCTTCAAGCCATTCAAAGCCGTTCGCGGCGCAGGCGTCGGCAAACGTCTTCGCCCTGGCAAGGTCCCACGCCGGAATTTTGTCCACGATGGTGACAAGCCAGCCCTGATTAGCATCCACCCCCAGCACAAAGTCATCGCCTACGCCTTTTCGGACGGCCTCGATCTGACGGATATCATCCTCCAGCCGGATGCTTTTTACACGAAGCTTGGCGCACTTGAATCCCTGTTTTTTCATTTCCTGCAGGCCTTCAATCCTTTGGGCCGGATCACGCATTTCCCCGGTTGAACAATAGACTTCAATGGGGCGGGCGTTGCCGCCCAAAAGCTCGTAAACGGGTTTTCCCGCCTTTTTCCCCATGATGTCCCAGCAGGCGGGTTCTATCCAGAAATTTCTCCAGCCGAGAAAACCGGCCTGTTTCAGCAATCCCTGAACCCGGTCGATATCGGAGGGGTCGGCGCCAAGGAGGTATCCGCCCAGAAGGTCTCCCAGTCCTTCGCGTTCCACACCCAGGGCGGAGCCGGCCGACCACCCCTCGATTCCTTCATCCGTTACCAGGCGGATCAGTGTAAATTTGTTGTGCGTCTGCGGGTATCCGGGAATCCAGGTCGGCCAGAAGGTTTCCTTGAGAGGAACCGATACGTGGTAAAGTTCGATTTTTGATATTTTCATGGGCTTTCTCCTTTCTTTTTTTTCAAAATCGTATATATATCTAAATTGGTATAGCCAATTTTGTCAAGACATATTTTCAGACATGCAGGGAGCAGGGCGCCGAAAAATTCAGTGGACATTTGATTTGAGAAAATGGGATTAGCCTTTCCGGAGATGAAGTTTTAAAAAAGCGGGAGCACAACATGGCACGGAAACTTTCGGAAAAAATATATGAGGACATTCGACGCGGCATTATCAACGGAACCTATAAAATTGACAGCAGGCTTCCCACGGAGCGCGATCTGGCCGGAATCTATGGAACAAACCGGCCCGCCATCCGCGAGGCCATGACCCGGCTTGTCGGCTCTGGTTTTGCTGAAACCAGGCCGCAGAGCGGGACGTATGTAAAGGATTTTAACGCCCATTGCACACTGGAAATGCTTGCCCAGATTATGCTGACAAACAGAAGCGTGGAGCCGCAGACCATGCAGTCGATCCTGAACTTCCGCGAAGTCAATGAGACGCTCACCGCGGAGCTTGCCGCATCGCGCATCACGGAGGATGACATGGCCTTCCTGAAGAAAAATCTGATGGAAAAGGAGAAAAACCTGAAGTTTCCTCAAAAGTTGGCGGAGCTGGATTACAGTTTTCACTACCGCGTCATCCTGGTTTCCGGTGACATCATCATCCGGCTTATCTTCACCTCCATGAAACAGGTCTATGTCGTATTTACAGGCTTTTTTTATTCCCTCAAGGGGGCTCCGGAGAAATCCCTGGCGCTGAACCGCCGTTTCCTGGATCATCTGGGCCGGAGAGATCCGGTTCAATCGCGGGAGGCCATGAGAGACATTCTTCTCTATGGAGAACAGCGTCTTCACGAGTTCATTAACCTGCCCCGCTCCGATTTTTTTAAGTAGCTCTTTTTTTGAAAATATCGTAAATTGCGCCTCAAAAGAATTTTTACAGGATGAAAGGAGCACCGTATGAATTATCTGCTGCAGCCGAAGAAGTATCAGAGCCTCATGTCTGACAAAGGTTCACAGGCCATTATGGAAAAAACCATCGCCTTCTTTGAGAGAATGGGCAAAACACGCATCACGGAAGATTACAACAAGAAAGTCTGGTATCGCGAATTCATTGATTTTATCGGCAAGGAACAGATCTTTGCCAAACTTCTAACCCCCAGCCAGTATGGGGGAGGCGATCCGGACTGCCGCTGGGACACGGCCCGCAACAGCGAGTATAGTGAACTTCTGGCCTTTTACGGGTTGGGCTACTGGTATTGTTTCCAGGTCACCATTCTGGGACTTGGGCCCATCTGGATGAGCCCCAATGAAAAAGCCAAGCAAAAAGCGGCCGACCTGCTCAAAAAAGGGGCGATCTTCGCCTTCGGTCTGTCCGAAAAAGCGCATGGGGCGGACATTTACTCCACGGAAACCAATCTGACGCCCAAACCGGACGGCACCTGGGCGGCCAACGGGGAAAAATACTACATCGGCAACGGCAACGAAGCGGAGATGGTTTCCACGCTGGGCAAGGTGAAGGACGGCACGGACGATTATACCTTTTTTGTCACCAATTACCGCCACAAGGCCTACGAGCTGAAGAAGAATGTCATTTCCCATCAGGAATATGTTTCCAACTTCGCGCTTCATGATTACCCCATTGGCGAAGACGATATTCTGTCGCGCGGACCGCACGCCTGGGATTCCGCGCTCAATACCGTGAATATCGGCAAGTTCAACATCGGTCCGGCCTCCCTCGGCGTCGCGGAGCATTGCTTTTATGAAGCCATCACCCATGCCGCAAACCGCGTTCTTTACGGCATTCCCGTGACCGCCATGCCGCATGTGAAGAAGAATTTCATGGATGCCTGGCTGCGTATTGTGGGCATGAAGCTTTACCAGCGCCGTTCGACCGATTATTTCCGCAACGCCAACGCGCAAGACCGCCGTTATCTTCTCTACAATCCCACCAGCAAGATGAAGGTGACGCTTCAGGCCGAGGACGTGATCAATCTTCTGTGGGAAGTCATTGCAGCCAAGGGATTTGAAAAAGACACCTATTTTTCCCTCGGCGCCAGCGATATCCGGGGGCCTTCCAAGCTGGAGGGGACGGTTCACGTCAATGTTCAACTGATCCGCAAGTTCATGAAGAATTATTTTTTCAATGCCGCCGCTTATTCTCCGGTTGCGCCCGATTTCTCTCTGAAGGATGACATGTTTCTCTTCAATCAGGGACCGACCAAAGGCCTGGGGTCCGTTCAGTTCCATGACTACAAGCCTGTTTTCGACGCGAATAAGCAGCTTCCCAATGTGGCCATTTTCATCAAACAGATTGAGCTGTTCAAGGAGCTGCTGGAGAAAGCCGGCCCGGACAAGGCTCAGGATATGGATCCGCTGTTTTCTCTGCCGCTGGGAGAGATGTTCTCCATCGTGGTCTATGGGCAGCTGATTCTGGAGCAGGCCAAATTTGACAATATCGATCCCGACGTGCTCAACCAGATTTTTGATTTCATGGTGCGCGATTTCGCCCGCTTCGCCCTGCAGATCTACGGAATGCACAACACGAAGGACGAACAGCGCGCCTACTGCAAGGAAATCATGCTGATCAAGGCGGCGGGAGATGACGCCCAGTATGAACGGGTCTGGAACAAGTATGTTTTTGCCCTGAACGGCGAATACGCGATGAATGAATAGACGGGGATTTTCAGGACCGTCGCCGCGCTCTAAAGAAAAGAAGGGGAGGGGAGGGAAGGGATGCTTCTCTCCCCTTTCGTTATGGAACAGGTTTTTCGGGGAAAGCAGACGGGATTTCGGGCCGGTCCGGAGCGCGGGGCATGGATCGAAAAGCCTTTAGGCGTCATGCGCTTACAAAATCATTGCCTGCCTGCCGAAGGTATGATAGCGTCCCGCGTCAAGCGGCTCATAGATTGAAAAGCGGGAGCTTGACATGAAAATACGGATTCTGGGTTGCCACGGCTCGCAGTTGCCGAATTACAATACGACCAGTTTTCTCGTCGGAAAAAACATCCTGATCGACGCGGGCGCCATCACGCAGGTCCTGACGCTTCGGGAGCAGCTTCTCATCGATTGCATTCTGGTCACGCATGCCCATCTGGACCACGTGCGCGACATCATGTTTCTGGCGGACAATCTCTGCTTCGCGAAGCGAAAGACCCCTCTTCGGATTTGCAGCAGCCGGGGTATCATTGAAAATATCCGCCGCCATCTTTTCAATAACGTCATCTGGCCTGATTTTACCAGAATCCCCAGTGCTCAAAATCCCACGGTCAAATTTGAGATTCTCTCTCCCGGCCGGAAAAAAACATTCGGCGATTGGCGGGTGAGGGCCATTCCGGTTCATCATACCGTGGAAACCATGGGGTTTTTGATGGAGTCGCAGGGGAAGGCGGCTCTTTTCCTGGGAGATACGGGGCCTACCCACGAGGTATGGAAAGTCGCCGGGGCCGCAAAAGGCCTTCAGGCGATTTTTGTGGAAACGTCTCTGCCCGCCGCGATGCAGAGCCTCGCGGATAAAACAGGCCACCTCACCTCCGTGACGCTTGCGGCGGAGCTGAAAAAAATGAAAGACTCAAGACCGGATGTTTACCTTTACCACATGAAACCGAGATACGCGGGAACCATTCGCCGCGAAGTCGCAAGGATACCGGATCGAAAGATTCACATCATTCAAGACGGCCAGGTCATCCGCATTTAATTTACGGGCTACCCCATGAATCCCTTGAAGCCCTCCGCATATCTTGCCGGCCTGAACATCGACGTCATGCGATTCGGCCTGGAAGCGATCACCGGGCTTCTGGAGCGGTTCGGCTTCCCGCAGAACGAATATCCCGCGCTGCTGATCGCGGGCACGAACGGCAAAGGGTCAACGGCCGCGATGGCCGCTTCCATTCTGAAGGAGGCGGGTTTCCGGACCGGGCTCTACACGTCGCCTCACCTGGTGGATGTCCGGGAGCGGATTGCGCTGAACGGAAAAAAAATTCCAGAGCGCGATCTGGGCAGCATCCTCTCGGAAATTCAGGCCAAAGTCTGCGGACCCGTATCCTACTTTGAAGCGCTCACAGCGGCGGCGTTTATTTATTTTCAGCGGGCGCGGGTGGACATCGCAGTGATGGAAGCAGGCCTTGGCGGCAGGCTCGACGCGACCAATGTATGCCGGCCGCTGGTTTCCGTCATTACCAATATCGGGCTTGAGCACACGGCTTATCTGGGCCGCACCCTGACGGCGGTGGCCGGAGAAAAGGCCGGAATCATCCGGCAGGGGGGAGTCTGCGTAACCGGCGCAACACAGCAGAAGGTAACGGATCATCTGGCCTTCATCTGCCGCCAAAAAAAATCCCGTTTCTTTCGTCTTGGAAAGGATTTTAAAATCATTCAGCGGCCGGACGGCCGCGTGGACTATTGCGGAATCCGCCGGAAGATCAGCGGTCTTCGCGTTGCGCTTGCGGGCGCCCACCAGTTGGCCAACGCGGCGCTGGCGCTGGCCGCCCTGGAAATCGTTGAGGAACACGGTTTAAAGATCAGCGATGCGGCCGTTGTTTCCGGCCTGAAGAAAACGCGCTGGGAGGCCCGCATGGAAATCCTTCGCGACCGGCCGGTTTTTTTGCTGGACGGCGCGCATAATCCTTCCGGCGTCCGGACTCTGTGCCGCGCGCTGAAAAAATATTTTTCCCGAAGGCGTCTGATTCTGATCTTTGCCGTTTTGTCGGACAAGGATTACCGCGCCATGCTGAAAAAGATCGCCCCTTTGGCCGCCGTTACGATTCTGCCGCCGCTGAAAACAGCGCGGGCCGTGCCGGCGCAGCAGCTCGCCCGCGAGATGAAGGAAATGGGATTTAAGGCGGTGGCGGCAAAAACGGTCGATGAGGCGATCCACACGGCGCTGGGGATGGCGCAGGAAAGCGATGTGATCTGCGCCCTCGGGTCTCTTTATCTTGCCGGAGAGGTCAAACAGTCGTTTCATCAATTGAATTCTTGTGGTAAAGCCTGACGCGAATAAGTGAAAAGTGGAAAGTGGAAAGTGAAGAGGGGTTTTTCCTTTCCTGCGTGTCATAAAAACCGGGGATAAAGAATTTGCAGGTTTTGCTGAGACGACATATGGTCATGATGCTGGGGGTGATCCTCTGGCTCTGGCCCGCACAGGGCGGCTGGACCCAGGACTTGAAGATGCCCGAAGACGCGCCGGTGCAAATCGAAGCGGATGAGCTGTCCTACGATCAGGAAAAGGACCTGTACGCTGCGCGGGGGAATGTTGTGATCACTTACGGCGACGGTGTTTTGACCGCTGCCAGCGCCGAATATGACCGCAAAAGCAATCTGGCGACCGCCTGGGGAAACGCCCTGCTTCAAATGGCCCGGGATTCCCTTGCGGGGGATAAAATCGTGGTCAACGTTGAGGATAAAACCGGCGTGGCCTACAACTCCAAAGCCTTTTACGCGCGCAATCATTTCTACATCAGCGGCAACAGAATCGAAAAAACGGGCGAGAACACCTATTTCATCGATCAACCCGTGGCGACCACCTGCGACGGGGACAACCCGGACTGGGAAATTGCCGGACGTTCGATGAAAGTGACGCTGGAAGGGTACGGATTGATGAAAGGCGCCCGGCTGAGGGCGAGGCATCTGCCGGTCTTTTATACGCCGCTCATCGCGTTTCCCGCAAAAACCAAGCGCCAGTCGGGATTTCTTTTCCCCTACCTCGGTTATTCCAAAGATAAAGACGGCATCGATATCGAAATCCCCTTTTTCTGGGCGATCAATCCTCAGATGGATGCGACGTTCTTTTCGCGCTACATGGAAAAAAGGGGATACAAGCAGGGGGCTGAATTCCGCTACTATGCGGGCGGCAAATCCTTCGGCACTCTTTACGGGGATTTCATGGAAGACAACAAGCACGCCACGGAAACCGCCGCGGTCGGCAGCCAGAGCCGCGACTGGCAGGGAATGCACAGGCGCTGGTCTTATTATGTTAATCACCAGACGAATTTTGATTCCCAGTTTTACATCCGGACGGACATAAGGCGCGTTTCCGATTCCTGGTATTTTCGGGATTTCAACGCCCACAACTACTACCTGGCCAACTACGCGACCACCGAGACCGACCCGTTTCGCAAGGTTCCCTTTCAGGGCAACGAGTCTCTGCCGTCCCTGGAGTCGTCCGCGCGGGTGTACAAGGGATGGAACAACTTCAGCCTGATGGCCCGCGTCAGTTCCACGGACGACTTTTCCGCCGTCAACAACGACCGGACTCTTCAGCAGTATCCGGAAATCGTGTTCACGGGCATGAAACAGCAGTTTTTTTCCACCCCCCTGTATTACGATTTTACGGGCAGCTATGATTACTTTTACCGGGGCGAGGGACAAAAGGGGCATTATGCGGATATCGCGCCGACGATTTCCCTGCCTTTGAATATCTCCCGCTACGCGAAGGTCACCCCTCAAATCACCCTGCGGGAGGTTTACTGGAACCGCGACGATTCGCAGGCCAATTCCGACAATAAAAGCGGGAACCGCACCGTGTACAATGCCGGCCTGAGCATCAGCAGCCGGATTTCGCGCGTGTTTGCGGTCAAAATGCAAAACTGGGACAAAATAAAACATGAAATCAAGCCTGAACTCTTTTATTCGTATATTCCCGGGGTGAACCAGGACCATCTTCCCGATTACATTCCCTGGATGAATTCGTTCATGGCCGGCTCCCTGTCGTCCAATATTGCCAATACCAATGTTTTGACGGAGCAAAACGCGGTGGCCTGGGCGCTGACCAACACGCTGACCGCAAGAGCGAAGAGCAAGTCCGGATTGCACAGCTATTTTGAATTATTGCGTTTTAAGCTGTTTCAGGTCTATGACATCAACGAGGCCAAAAAAGACATGGCCGGCGCCACCGCGGAAAGGCGGCCGGTCTCGGACCTGGGAATCGAGTTTGACCTGAAGCCGCACCCCTTCATTACCTTTGCCGCGCGAAACAAATACAACCCGTATGTCGGCTGGAAAGAGATGAACTACGATCTGGGTCTCAGCGATTGGCGGGGAGACTATCTGACGGTAGGATACCGCTATACTCTTGATTCTCTTGAGGAAATAAATATGGTGCTGAAAGTAAACCTCACCCGCGGGTTCAGCGGCAACCTGGTTCTCAGGCGGGATCAGTTCAATGACCGGATAGTGGAAAACACGGTCGGCCTCACCTATCAGGCGCAGTGCTGGGGCGTGGGAGTGGACTACACCAAGACCTACGATGACGAAAGATTCATGCTGAAATTCTCCCTGGCCGGGCTGGGTTTGTTGTAGGCAGGTGCGCTGCTTGTCCTTTCCCGGGAGGCTTTGAAGACGCAGGCCCGGCCTCATGGGGCACGGAAAAAAAATCAAAACATTTTCCCAAACATTTTCCTTGACAAAGAGCGTGGAATTGCATAGGTTCCACCTTTAAATTTTTAACCAGGTGGCAATTTATGAACAAAACATTTTCAGCAAAAGCCCGGCAGGTCAAACAGGATTGGTACGTGGTTGACGCGTCCGGCAAGGTACTGGGAAGGCTGGCCAGTGAAATCGCCCTGCGCCTTCGGGGCAAGCATAAAGCGATTTACACGCCGCACGTCGACACCGGCGATTTCATTGTGGTGGTTAATGCGGAAAAGATCGCACTGACCGGCAAGAAACTCACGGACAAGATTTATTATTCCTACTCCGGTTATCCGGGGGGGCTCAGGGAAACAGCCGCCGGAAAGATGCTGGCTTCCAAGCCGGAAAATCTGATTCGCATTGCCGTGGCCGGGATGCTGCCGAAAAACAATCTGGGCAGAAAAATGCTAAAAAAACTGAAAGTTTACAGCGGAAACGCGCATCCGCATGAAGCCCAGTGTCCGCAAACCCTGACCGTTTAAAGGTCCGAATCATCCTTTGATTAATTTATTTTGGGAGAAGTCATGACAGTACAGCGTTTTTATGCGACCGGAAAAAGAAAGAGCGCCATCGCCCGCGTTTATATGAAATCGGGCAGCGGCAGCATTGTGGTGAACAAAAGAAACTACGAAGAATATTTTACGCGTCCCAGCCTGAAGATGATCATCCGTCAGCCTCTGGAGATCACGGGGAAAAAGGACCAGTTCGATTTTTACGTCAATGTCAGCGGAGGAGGCGTGGCGGGTCAGGCCGGTGCGGTGAAGCACGGGATTTCCAAAGCGCTTCTGGAATGCGACGCCGAGCTGCGCCCCATTCTGAAAAAAGCGGGATTTCTGACGCGCGACGCCCGCATCAAGGAGCGTAAGAAGTACGGCCAGCCGGGCGCCCGAAAGAGATTCCAATTTTCCAAGCGTTAATCATTCAAGGGGGGCTTCGGGCTCCCCTTTTTTTTGGAGTTTTTTATGAAAACAAAAGCGGCGATATTCGGCGCCAGCGGTTACACCGGTCAGGAACTGATCCGGATTCTGTCCGGACACCCGCAGGTGGAACTGGCGGCCGTCACCTCAAGGCGCTATGCCGGCGTGAAGGTCTCGGACGTTTTTCCGTCCCTTGCCGGCCTGACGTTTCTCACGTACACCGACGCTTCGCCCCGGGAAATCGCAGGGATTTGCGATGTCGTTTTTCTGGCGCTGCCGCACGGCGTGTCTATGGAGATCGCCCCCGTCTTTCTCGAAGCGGGCAAAAAGGTGATCGATCTGTCCGCCGACTACCGCCTGCGGGATCCGGCAACCTATGAAGAGTGGTATGCCAAACATTCCAGCGCCGGCCTGTTCGGACAGGCGGTTTACGGGCTTCCGGAACTTTACCGGGACGCGGTTAAAACATCGTCGTTGATTGCCAATCCCGGCTGTTATCCGACCAGCATTATTCTGGGGCTCGCGCCCGCGCTCAAAAATAAACTCCTGGACGTTTCCACGATCATTGCCGATTCGGCCTCCGGCGTGAGCGGCGCGGGAAGGGACCCGGCCGTCGGATCGCTCTTCTGCGAAGCGGATGGTGGCTTTAAGGCCTACAAGGTCGGGAAGCACCGGCACACCCCGGAAATCGAGCAGGAGCTCAACAAACTGGCCGGGGAAAAATTCTTCATTTCCTTCACGCCGCACCTGCTGCCGGTGAAAAGGGGCATTCTGAGCACAATGTACGCGTCGCTCCGAAAAGAAGCGACCCAGGCGGATCTGCACGCCCTGTATGCCTCCTTCTACGCCGGGGAAAAATTCATCCGGATTTGTTCGGCGGGAACGTTTCCCAATCTTTCTTCCGTTTGCGGATCCAATTACTGCGACATCGGCCTGACCGTCGATCCGCGGACACGCCGGGTGATTATTATTTCCGCCATCGACAATCTGGTCAAGGGCGCCGCCGGCCAGGCCGTGCAGAACATGAATCTGGTCTGCGCCCTGCCGGAAGACAGCGGTCTTGGGGCGCCCCCGCTGTATCCCTGAAAAAGGCAAGAAAATGGCCCAAAAAATCTATAATACGAAGACAAGAAAAAAAGAAATCTTCCAGCCGGTCCGCGAAGGCGCGGTCGGAATGTACGTGTGCGGCATCACGGCCTACGATGTCTGCCATATCGGCCACGCCCGCGCGGCGGTTGTGTTTGACGTCGTTTTCCGCCATCTGAAGGCGCGCGGCTACGACGTGACGTATGTGAAAAATTTCACCGACATCGACGACAAAATCATCGATCGGGCGAATCGGGAAGGCGTCGGCATTGCCGAGATCGCCGAACGCTACATAGCGCTGCACGATGAAGATATGGCCGCCCTCAACGTCCTCGCGCCGACGGTCACCCCGAGAGCCACGGGGCACATGGAGGACATGATTGCGCTGATCCGGACTCTCGAAGAAAAAGGGATCGCCTACGCGGTGGACGGAGACGTGTTCTTCGCGGTCGCCAAATTTTCAGCATACGGCGGATTGTCCGGCCGAAACCTGGATGAAATGATGGCCGGCGCCCGCGTGGATGTCAACGACAAGAAAAGAAATCCGCTGGATTTCGTGCTCTGGAAGAGAAGCAAGGAAGGCGAGCCTTCCTGGGACAGTCCGTGGGGAATGGGCAGGCCGGGATGGCATATCGAGTGTTCGGCGATGAGCCGGCGCTACCTGGGAGAGCCTTTTGATATTCATGGAGGAGGCGAAGACCTGATCTTTCCGCATCATGAAAACGAAATCGCGCAATCCCAGGCGGCAACCGGAGTTCCTCCGGCCCATTACTGGATGCACAACGGTTTTGTGAAGATCAATGCGGAAAAAATGTCCAAATCCCTGGGAAACATTTTCCCGATCCGGGAGATCGTCCGGCAGTTCCATCCGGAAGTTCTGCGGCTGTTCATGCTGCAGAGCCATTACCGAAGCCCCGTGGATTATTCGGATGCCTCTCTCCGGGAATCCCGGACCGCGCTGATCCGGTGCTATACCGCCCTTCGTTTGTTGAAGGATGCGCAGGCGGCGGAGGTTCATCAGGGCGGCGCCGAAACCGCCTCCGGCGGGGGGGAGTTCGCGGCCAAATTGAGAGCATCCGTGGAAAAATTCGACGCTGCCCTGGACGATGATTTTAATACGGCGCAGGCGCTGGGCTTTGTGTTTGACGCCGCCCGGCTCGTCAACCAGGTCATGACGGTGGAAAAAAAGATGCCTCCAGACGAAAAACAGGCCATCCTGAAGACCGCCCGGGAGGCCTTCCGTCATTTTGTCGATGTGCTGGGTGTTTTTCAGTCCGACCCGGATCTCTTTTTCTCGAGGGACCGCGACATCGAAGCCGAAAAACGCGGAATTGATATTCCCCGGGTAGAGGCGCTG
Organism: Smithellaceae bacterium; assembly: GCA_028693285.1. GTDB lineage: Bacteria > Desulfobacterota > Syntrophia > Syntrophales > Smithellaceae > UBA8904. The sequence goes on along the minus strand of JAQUVQ010000001.1, from coordinate 37,621 downwards.
ATTGCCGAGCGGCAAAAAGCCCGCGACGATAAAGACTGGGGCCGCGCTGATGAAATCCGCCGGGAGCTGGCTTCGCAGAGCATTGCCTTGAAGGATGCGGCGGGCCGGACCGACTGGCTCATCGATTGAGAACCGGGCCGGTTCGCTGTTTCACGAAAATAGATGGAAAAGAAAAAAAGGAGTGGTATATAATGCCGGTCATGAAAATCATTGCGTTTGCGTGCGATAAAATCTTTGCGGGTCAGTGAGGCGAAGCATGAAAAATATTTCCGGTAAGTGGCCGGTGTTGGCCGTGATCCTCTTCGGGCTTTTTGTCTTCTTCGGACCTTATTCCGACAGCAGGGTTTCCGCGCGGGACAAGAACATTTACAAGGAGATTAAAACCTTCAATGAAGTGCTGGACATGGTGCAGAAGAACTATGTGGAGGATATCGATTCTTCGGTGCTGATCCAGGGCGCGATCAACGGCATGATCAAGTCCCTCGATCCGCACAGCGCATTCATGACGCCTGAACTATACAGGGAACTGGAAGTGGAGACGCAGGGGCGCTTCGGCGGTATCGGCATTGAAATTACCATCCTGAAGGACGTGCTGACGGTGGTGTCCCCCATTGAGGACACGCCGGCGTTCAAGGCGGGCGTGAAATCCGGCGATTCGATCATCAAGATTGACGGCAAATCCACAAAAGACATTACAATCATGGAGGCCGTGAAAAAACTGCGCGGCCCGAAAGACACCAAGGTGACCATCACGATCATGCGGGAAAACATGGTTCAGCCGAAGGACATCACGCTGACCCGCGCCGTGATCGAGGTGAAAAGCGTCAGGGCGAAGGCCCTGGATGACCATATCGGCTACATCCGGATCGCCTCTTTCCAGGAGCGGACCGCTCAAGACCTGCGCAAAGCGCTTACCGACGTGTCCGAAAAAACCAGGCCCATGAAAGGACTGGTGCTGGATTTGCGAAATGATCCGGGCGGGCTTCTGACCCAGGCCATCGAGGTGTCCGACATGTTTCTGAAGTCGGGCGTGATTGTGTCCACCCGCGGCCGGACGAAAAAGATGGAAACCAAAAACACGGCGCGCGACAGCGGCGACAAGGAAGTCGTCGTGCCCATGGTGGTCCTGGTGAACGAAGGCACGGCCAGCGCGGCGGAGATCGTGGCGGGCGCCGTGCAGGACAACGGCCGGGCGCTGATCGTGGGGACGCAAACCTTCGGCAAGGCGTCCGTGCAGACCGTGATTCCCCTGGAGGACGGTTCCGCGCTGAAATTGACGACGGCCCGGTACTATACGCCCAACGGCAGGTCCATTCAGGCCGAGGGCATTCAGCCGGACATTGTCGTCAAGCTAGTGCGGCCGGCGGAAGAGCCGGAAAATCCGCCGGGGGAAAGGCTTCGGGAAAAGGATCTCAAGGGACACATCAAACCGGCCAAAGAAGATACGGCGAAGCCCGACGACAATCAAAACGGAGACACCAGGGAAACGACCGATCTGACCAGGGACAATCAACTCAAGACGGCGATCGATATTTTGAAAAGCTGGGATATCATGAAGAAAAACCTGGCCAAATGAGGATGCGGATTCCGGGGGTTCAACACCGACGGCCATGAAAAAGAAGAAAAAGATCAAGAGTGCGGCAGCCGTTCTGATCGTTCTGATCGTCCTGGCCGTCGCCGCCATCTTCTTCATGGTCCTGTCGGACCGTGAAGAAACGGAAAAAGTCGCACCGCCGCGTGCGGCGGAAAAGCGGGCAAAGCCTTCCGCCGCGGAAAGCCGGGCCGCCGCGAAAACACAGCCCCGTGCGGCAAAAGACGCCGTGCCGCCGCCGGAAAGCGGCGTCGGGACAGAAGCCGCACCGTCCCGGACGGAAGGGCGGCAGGTGGCGATTATCATCGACGACATCGGCCAGGACATGAAGCCGGTGCGCGAACTGCTGGACATTGACGCGAACATCACCTTTGCCGTTCTGCCGCTTCTTCCCCATTCGCGCGAAGCGGCGGAAACGCTTCATCGGGCCGGCCGCGAAATTCTTCTGCATCTGCCCATGGAGCCGCTTTCCTATCCGAAGGAAAAGCCGGGCAGCGGCGCTCTTTTTACGGATATGAACAACGAGGAGATCCTCTTTCAGATGGAGCGAAATATGGCGTCCGTGCCGTATGCCTCCGGCGTCAACAATCACATGGGTTCCAAATTCATGGCGGACGAGGAGAAGCTGACGCTGGTTTTTCGTGAGATTAAAAAGAGAAATCTGTTTTTTATTGATTCCCGGACCACGGGGAATTCAAAGACGCAGGCGGCGGCGCAAAGGGCCCGTCTGAGAGTTGCGTCCAGAAAAATCTTTCTGGACAATGAACGGGACTATTCCAGGATTTACCGGATTCTCATGGAGGCTGCCCGGGCGTCGGACGGAAACTCGCCGCTGATCGTGATCGGCCATCCGTATCCTGAAACCATTCGGGCCGTTCGGGAGGCCGGCAAAGTCTTCCGGGAACAGGGGATCGCCATCGTTCCGGTTTCGGCGCTGCTTTCGAAGTCAAAGCCGGAAGGGGCATCCTGAAAATTCCCTGCTGCTCCGAAAACAGGAAGCGAAGGCAAACGTCTCCTATGCAAAAAAAGCATATTCCTCTCCTGATCTGCGGATTGCTGTTTTGGGCGCTTTTGGCCGGTTGCGCTTCTTTTCCCGCCCGGACGCGTCCGGCGGCGCCCGATCCCGCTCCGGAGACATATTCCAAAGAGGCCGCCTATCACTATTCCCTGGCTGTCCTGTCCAGGCTGGACGGCCGTCCGGCAGAATCCATCGATCACATGAAGCGCGCGCTTTCCTTTTCCCCCGATTCGCCTTATTTGAATACCGAGCTCGTCTCGCTTTACGTTGAAAACGGCGATGTCGAGCCGGCTTTGGCGCTGGGCGAAGCAACCCTGGCCAGGCAGCCGGGCAACATCGAACTTCGCTCCATCATGGGCGGCCTCTATTTCAATCTGCGTGAATACGACAAAGCCGTTCAGGAGTACCGGACCGTCACGGAAACGGATCCGGACAATGCCGTCGCGTATCTTTATCTGGCGACCATTTACAGCCAGGAAAAGAAATATGCCGAGGCCGAAAAGGCCTACCGGGAATTGCTGGCGCTCGATCCCGACAACATCATCGGGATGTTTTATTACGCCAAAACCCTGAGCCAGATGAACCGGCCGGCGGACGCGGAGAGCCTCTATCAGAAAATTATCGCGCAAAGGCCGGCCTTTGAGGCGGCCTGGACGGGACTTGCCGCGCTGTATGAAAGCCGGAACCGGTATGATGAAGCCATCGGTGTTTACCGGCGCTATCTGGCCGTCCATCCCGCCCGGATCGGCATCCGCGTAAAGATTGCGGAGCTGCAGATGAAAGCAAACCGGGAGGAAGCGGCGGAAAAGGAACTGCGGGAAGTGCTGAAGATCAGCCCCGACAACCGGGAAGTGATCATGGCGCTGGGGCTTTTGTACTTCGATATGCGCCGGTATGACGAGGCGGCTGCCGAGTTTGCGCTGCTTTTGGAGAAAACGCCCGCCGACGACAAGCTGCGGTACCTGCTGGCCAGCGTTCTGGAGCAAAAAGGGGATCGGCAAAAGGCCCTGACCGAGTATCAGAAGATCTCCCCGAAGTTTGAGCTGTACGCCAACGCCCAGATCCAGGCGGCCAGGCTGACCAATCTGGAAGGAGATTCCGCGGGCGCGATCGGGATTATCCGCCGGGCCATCGGCCAAAAAAAAGATCAGGCCGTGCTGCACCTGTATCTGTCGTCTCTGTATGAAGAGAAGAAAGACATGGCCGCGGCGGAAAAAACAATCCGGGAAGGCATAAGTCTTTTTCCCGGCAACACCGACCTGCATTATCTTCTGGGGGCGCTGCTGGAGAAAACAGGCCGTCTCGAGGAGAGCATTCAATCCATGAGGCGGGTGCTTTCGCTCGATCCGGGCAATGCCGACGCCCTCAACTTTATCGGCTACAGCTATGCCGACCGCGGGATCCACCTGGACGAGGCCGAGCAAATGATCGTTCAGGCGCTGAAGATCAAACCGGACAGCGGCTACATTCTGGATTCCATGGGATGGGTGCATTTCAGGAAAAGCAACTACGAAAGCGCGCTGACCTACCTGAAGAAAGCCCTGGAGTTTCTGCCGGAGGATCCCGGCGTCATGGAGCACCTGGGAGACGTGTATTTCGAAACCGGCCGACGGCAAGAGGCGCTGGAATGGTACCGGAAGGCCATCAAAGCGGATCCGGCCAACAGCCGCCTGAAGAACAAGATGGACCTTTTGAAACCCTAGAACCCTTTGTCCGCGTATCACACGCTCAGGATATGCCGCATGCGTCATGGATATGCTCCCGCCGCGGGGATTATGGCAATGTTGCTCCTGTCGCTTCTGGCGTGCGGGTGCGCCGCCGGCCTGGCTTTTACCGGTCCCGCCTCTTCTCCGGATTCCGCGGAGAGGATCCGGCGGACCCCCGGGGAAACGGACAGGATCGTCGCCACGGCACGGATGGACCTGTCCGCGACGGAGGGGCATTATCCCCTTCGGGCCGCTCTGGTTTTGCAGAAGCCTTCCTTTCTCCGCCTGGAGGCGCTTCCGGTGATCGGCACGCCCGGTTTTTTTCTCAGCGCGACGCCGAAAGAGATGAGAATATGGATCCCGTCGCAGAATGAATTTTACGCGGGAAGCCCCTCCGCTGAAAACATGGCCCGTTTCCTGCCTTGGGCGCTGAATCTTGAAGACCTGGTGATGATTCTTTCCGGCGCCTGCCCGCGTCTGGACGCAGCCGGCGTGACGTACCGGCATTCCGAAGAGAGCGGCGGACTGCGCGTGGACATGAAAACCCCTTCGGGGCCTTCGCAAACGATCTGGATGGAAAAAAGCGGACCCTTGACGAGGCTGGTCCGGTATGCTCCGGACGGCAAGGAAATATATTCGGTGCGCTATGAGGGCTACGGGCCTTCGCTTGCCCTGCCCGGAAAAATTTTCATTCAATGGGCGGACCGGGAAGCATCCGTCCGCGTGGAATACGACGATTTGAAGATTGAGCCGTCAGCGGATCCGTCGGTGTTTGCCCTGCCGGTTCCGGACGGCGTGAAGATCATCCGTTTGGATTGAAGCCGCGGCGGCGGACGCAAGACGGACCCGGTCCACGGATCATCGGCGGGAGACGGAAGGTTTTGTCCCTATTTGATTTCCTGAAGTTTGGAACGGGCGATTCTCGCCTGGTTGGTGTTGGGATAGTCCTTGATGACCTGCTGCAAAAGGAGCCTGGCGCTGACCTTGTCGCCAAGATTTTGAAAGCAGAGTCCCTGCTTTAAAAGCGCGTAGGGCACTTTATTGCTGCTGGGGAATTTTTTGGTTACTTTTTCATATTCCAGAATGGCTTTTTCATAGTTCTTTTCAAAAAAATAGCACTCTCCAATCCAGAACTGGGCATTGTCGGAATACTCGCCTGTCGGATGCGCCGTCAAAAAGTCCTGAAACGCCTCCCTGGCCTTCGTGTACTGGCCGTTTTTAAAGGTCGAGTAAGCCGCCGCATAGACCGCCGCCTTGCCCTGCTTTCCATGATCCTTGCCGGGAGTCGCGCCGTTGCCGGCTCCTGCCGCGTCTTTTTTCCCGATTTCCAGAAAGTTCTCGATGAAGTTGACTTTCACCAGCAGCTGGTCGATCTTTTCCTGAACTTCAGCGTCTTTTTTGGGGTCCCGGGCGGTTTCCTTCTTCAGGGTCTCGACCTGACCCCGCAGCTGCTGCACCTGATCTCGAAGGTCAGAGATGTTGACGCCGGTGTTGGCGGTTGCCTTGCGCAGCGCGGCCAGGTCTTCAGTGTTTTTCGCCTGCGCGTTTTGCACGGCGGACACCCGGTCATCCAGCCGGGTGTCCGCCGCGGCGAATTTTGCTTCCATCTGCTGGTTCAGCTCGGTGCGGAGCGCCTTTAAATCCGAAGAGGTCGCGCATGCGGCAAGGGAAAAAACCATTGCCGGCAGTATGAGATACCAAAAGCGTTTCAAAAATGTCTCCCGTGGCAGACCCGGCTATTTTAAAAGAAACTGCGCACGTCTGTTCTGCGCCCAGGCTTCATCAATGCTGCGGTTGTCCAGCGGACGTTCCTTGCCGTAGCTGATGGTTTCAATCCGGGAAGCGTCAATGCCCAGATTGACCAGGTACTGCTTGGCTTCCTGAGCGCGTCTTTCGCCCAGGGCCATGTTGTATTCGGCCGTTCCTCTTTCATCGCAGTGGCCTTCCACAATGATTTTCGCGGCGCTGTTTTTGGTGAAGATTTCGGCGTTGGCTTTCAGGATTTCGCGTGCATCGGGCCGGATGCCGGATTTGTCGTAATCAAAGTAAATATTCTGTATGTTGAGATCCACCAGCGCCTCCGCGTTCTTTTTGGCCCAGGCCGCGCGGGCGGCCGCTTTTCTGGCCGCTTCGTCTTTGGCCGCCTGTTCTTTCAGCGCGGCTTCCCTGTCCGCGGCCTCTTTTGCCCTCAAGGCGGCATCGTCATCGGCCGCAACAGGCGCCGGAGCGCCTTCCTGCGCAGCCGCCACCTTCTGTTCCTGCATCGCCTCATCCTTCACTACCGCCTGTTTTTCCGCGCAACCGCTGAATATGGTTAAACTGAAGACAAAAATCAGAAGTAATCCGATTACAGTTAAATGTCTGTTCATGATGTTCTCCTTTCGTTATTTTATAGTATGTCGGAATTTGCGCGAATTAAAACATAACTTGCGGCTTCGCGTCAATAAAAATTATGGAATCTTACTGTTTTCCGGGCCTCGGGGACCATGCCGGCATCACCAGCAAGTCCCTGCTTTCCTTCAAGACGCGCAGGTTCATTCCGTTGGCGTTCATGATGCAGATTCGGCTTTTGCCGTTTTGCCGGGAGTGGAAAACAATCTGCCTGCCGGAGGGAGACCAGGAAGGGTATTCGTTGTCCGCTTCATCGAAAGTCAGCTGAATCAGGTTGTTGCCTTCCTCATCCGCGGAGAAAATCTGATACTTCCGGTTGATCAGGCCTTCATAGGCGATCCTTCCCCCGCGGGGAGACCAGGATGGAGACGTGTTGTAGTTGCCTTCGAAAGTGACCCGCTTCACGTTGCTTCCGTCCGCGTCCATGACGAAGATCTGCGGGGAGCCGGAGCGGTTGGAGACAAAGGCGATTTTCCGGCCGTCGGGAGACCAGGCGGGGGAAACGTCTATCGAAAAACTGTTCGTCAGGCGATTCAGATGCATCGTTTCAATATCCAGGGCATAAATTTCCTCGTTGCCGTCCTTGCTCAGCGTCAGCAGGATTTTTCTGCCGTCCGGCGAGAAGGAACCGCACAGATTGAGGCCGGAAAAAGAAGCGATGGTTTTTTCTTTTCCGGTCTTCAAATGGCGCAGAAACACCATGGGCCGGCCGTTTTTATAGGATGTAAAGGCAAAATACCGGCCATCCGGCGACCAGCGGGGCGCGGCGACGATGCTGTGGTCATTCGTCATGTTTTTCAGATCGGAAGCGTCATAATTCATGGTGAAAATGTCGGAGCCGGATTTTTTTTTGATCACGAAAGCGATCCGGGTGCGGAAGTCTCCTGCATCCCCGGTCAGCGCCAGAAGAATGTCCGAAGCGATGGAGAGCCCCAGCGTCTGCGGGCTGCCGTCCGGGGCCGAATATTTCTTTTCGAAAATCACCTGGCCGCGCGTGACGTCATACAGACGGCTTTCCGCGGACAGGCCGTTTCCTCCGTCCCTCAGATTGCCCCGCAGCAGAAAATCAGCGCCGATCGCCGACCAGTCGGAAAAGCGGATGACCTCGGGTGATCCCGGCTCAATCCCTTCCAGGAAGCTTTTTTTATCCAGGACGCGAAAGATTCCCGTCAGGTCGAGATAGCGCCGAATGCTGTCGGCGGGATCATTCGGGGAGGCTCCCGTCCCCGCCTTTTGGTTTTGGAAATCCAGAATTGCGACGGGAAACTGCTGAAAACCAGGTGCGTCGATGTCGATATAGACCTTGCCGGCGGCAAACCCGGCCGCGCTCACCATCCACAAAGAAACGAGGATCAATGCCAGGGCCAGGCGATATTTTTTATCCATGGTTGCGGTCCTTGATTGCGGGTGCGTCAGCGCAGCTCCGCGGAATGAAACCGGATGCCGATTTCCACGAAACGGCCGGACGCCCATCCTCCGGGCGGCGGAAAGGGGGTTGATTTTTGAACCGCGCGGAGGGCCGATTCATCAAAATAGCTGTTGCCGGAGCGCTTTTCGAAGCCGATGTGTTCCAGCGAGCCGCTTTGGGCGATTCGCACTTCGATTACGGCTTCGACATTCTTTTTGGGCATCAGGGTTGCGGGAAGCGACCAGTTTCTTTTTACTTTGGCCCAGACAAAACGGCTGTAGGCGTTTAGCTGGGACGCATATTCCTGCGATGCGGCGGTTCCGGAGGGGGTTGAAGCCGCCGCCGGATTTTTGTTTTTACCGGCGGCTGTTTCCTTCTGCTCAAGAGCGCGGATCGCTTTTTCGATGTCGGATCTGCCGCTGTCGTCTTTTTTCATGACAAACGATGACGGGGAGGCGCCGATTTCGCGCTTCAGAATGACGGAGCTATCCGATGATATTGTTTTTAAAAGGCTTTTTTGATCAGGTGCCTCCTGGCTGCCGGGTCCGATGACCTCGGGCCCGACCAGCGAAACGGAATAAGGAGCTCCGAACGTCAGCGGCTTTGATGAACCGGGAACCGTCGCGAAAACGGCGGCCATGAGCACGAGGTGAAGAAACAATGAGGCCAGAAACATGTTGCCGGGGCTGCCGTTTTTTCCGAAATACCTTTTGAGGGGCAGCGGGGACATCATTTTGCGCCCTCGGGGGGAGGCTCGGTGATCATGCCGAGTTTATCGACGCCCGCTTTGCGTATTTCGGACATGACCTCCACCACAAAGCCGTAAGGAACGTTTTTATCGGCGCGCAGAAAAACCTCCCGGTCAATGCGCGCGGCGAAAATGGCCGCCAGCTTGGCGTTCAGGTCCTGCACCGGCAGCCTGGTTTTGTTGAGGTAAATTTCCCGGTTTTCGTTGATGCTGAGGATCAGCTTTTCCTCGGCGAGGTCGATGCTTTTTGACTTGACGCGCGGCAGATTGACGTCAATGCCCATGGAAAGCATCGGCGCCGCCACCATGAAGATGATCAGCAGCACCAGCATCACGTCCACGAGCGGCGTGACGTTGATTTCCGCCATGGATCTTTTTTCAGATTCTCTTCTGCGCGCCTTTCGCATCGTTGTCTCACCCGAACTTCGCTTACTTGCGGACCAGATAGCGTTCGACGATGTTCAGAAATTCGTCCGCGAAATTATCCATTTCCTGCACCATCGTTCTGGATTTGTTCAAAAAGTAATTGTAAAAAATAACGGCGGGAATGGCCGCGGCAAGGCCAGCGGCCGTGGCGATCAGGGCTTCCGAGATGCCGGGGGCCACGACGGCCAGCGTCGCCGAACCTCTGGCGCCGATGGATTTGAAGGTTTCCATGATTCCCCAGACCGTTCCGAACAGACCGATGAAGGGGCTGGCCGAACCGGTTGTGGCCAGAAATCCCAGCGCGGACTCCAGTTTGGTCATTTCCGTGCTGGAGGCGCGGTTGAGCGCCCGTTCCACGTTGTCCAGGGAGGACAGGCTGATATCTTCGGTCCGCGCCGCATCCCGGGAGAGCCGGTTTGCCTTGGTCATTTCCGTGTAGCCGACGCGGAACACTTTCGCCGTCGTGGAGAAGGGGTATTTTTTGGATGCAGGGAGGAGATCGGACAATTTCGTGCTTCTTTGGTAGTCGGAGTCAAAGGCCTCGTTTTCCTGCCGGATCCTGCGGTAGGTGCGGAATTTGATGAAAATGATCGTCCAGGAAATAATGGAAAAAATCAGCAGGATCAACAGCACAAACTGAACCATCAATCCCGCATCCAGAATCATTCCCAGCAGAGAACCGTGAAAATGGCTTTCCATGCATAACTCTCCAAAATTATTTACTTTCTCGTGTCGCGATCCTGTCTGTGTTTGCTCCGTAACCTAAAGGAAAAAAAAAGGCTTGTCAATACATCTTTTTTTTCGGCTACAGGGTTTCCGGCGGAAAGGCGACGACGTCGTCGATGTTCGGCGCGTCGGCCAGAATCATGATTATCCGGTCCATGCCCAGCGCGATGCCGGCGCAGGGGGGCAGGCCTTCGAGCGCCGCCAGGAAAGGCTCCGGCATGGCATAACGGGCCAGATCCTTTGCCGCCCGAGCCTCCAGGGCTTCCTCAAAGCGCCGTCTCTGTTCCTGTGCGTCGGTGAGCTCCGAAAAGCCGTTGGCGATTTCCATGCCGCCCATGTAGAGCTCAAAGCGCTCCGCGACGGCCGGATCACCCTCTTTCAGTTTAGCAAGCGCCGCCATGGAGGCCGGATAATCGCAAAGAAACACCGGATGGTCACAGCCGAGGTTGGGTTCGACGTGTTCGGTCAGGACTTCGTCAAACCGGCCGCCGGCCAGAGCGTTTTGCAGGCTGACGGGCGCGTATCGGGAAAAAGCGTCCTTCACGGTGATTCTCTCCCAGGGAAGCGGCAGACGGATGATTTGATTCCGCCAGATGATCTTTTCGGAATGACCCGTATCCGCGAGGGCGGATTGGAGAAGCGCTTCGCACTGGCGCATGAGCATTTGATAGTCGGTATGCAGGGCATACCACTCCAGCATCGAAAATTCCGGCAGGTGCCTGCCGCCTCTTTCGCCCGCGCGAAAGCATTTGCAAAACTGGAATATTCGGGGATAGCCGGCGGCCAGAATCCTTTTCATGCAGAGTTCGGGAGACGTCTGCAAAAACCAGCCGTCCGACGCAAGGGCTTCGATATGTTCTTCGGGAGCGGGCGAGGGGATGCGCAGGGGGGTTTCCACTTCCAAAAAGCCCTGCTCCAGGAAGCGCCGGCGAAGGCATTGGGTGAATTCGGCTCTGAGCCGCAGGGCCTGCGACTTGCGCGCCAGGCGAAAAGAATCTTCCTGCCGGAGCGTACTCAAAACGGCTAGCCTTTGACCCGCGTCAGATATTCTCCCGTGCGCGTGTCGATGCGTATTTTTTCGCCTTCGCTGATAAAGGTCGGGACCAGAATGGTATAGCCGGTCTGCACCTTGACGGGTTTGGTCGCGCCGGACACCGTGTCGCCCTTGGCCCACGGTTCGGCCTCGGTGACGACCAGCTCTACGAAGTTGGGCAGGCTGATGCCGATGGGGCGGTCCTCAAAGAGCAGGATTTCAGCTTCAATATTGTCGAGCAGAAAGTTTACGGCGTCTCCGACCTGCCCCTCGGTCAGATAGACCTGCTCGAAGGTCTCGTTGTCCATGAAGCAGAATTTGTCCCCCTCCTTGTACAGGTACTGCATTTTCTTTTCGCGCAGGTCGGCGGGCTCGAAAACATCGACGGAGCGGAAGGTCCGTTCAAACTGGCTTCCGGTGAGCATGTTTTTTAATTTGCAGCGGTAAAGCGCCTGTCCCTTTCCGGGTTTGACAAAGTTGAACTCGGTGATCACATAGGGATCGTTGTCGATTTTCAGGCGCAGGCCTTTTCTCAAATCACTGGCGGTGTACATAAAAATTCTTTCTCCTTCGTTGACGGCCATGAATGAACGGCATTGGGGCTCTTCCTAATCCAATTCTTCAAAATTGTCAAAAAAATCTTGATGTTTTCGCAAAGCATTGCGGATCGGCCGCGACAGCGGCCAGAGGGGGGCTTTTCCCTCCCGCCCGGGCAGATCGGCCACGTATTGCGGCAGCGCCAGACCCGAACAGCTTTGACGAAGCTTGTCCATGAGCTTCAGCCCCGTCCGGACGTCCGTGCGGAAATGATTGCAGCCCCGCGCGGGTTCGCAGTGAAAAAGATAATAAGGACGAACCGATATCTTCTGCAAACCGTTCAGCAGGCTTTTCATGACCTCCGGCGAGTCGTTGACGCCTTTGAGCAGAACCGACTGATTGGAAACCGGAATTCCCGCTTCCTGAATCCGGTTGCAGGCCCGCGCGGCGTCCGGGGTGATTTCCGAGGGGTGGTTGAACTGGGTATTGAACCATAACGGCCGGTGCCGTTTCAGGATCCGGCAGAGATTTCCCGTGATTCTCATCGGCAGGACCACGGGGGCGCGGCTGCCGATGCGCAGCACCTCGACGTGCGGTATGGACGCAAACGCTGACAGGATCAATTCCAGAGAGGCATCGTCAAACATCAGCGGGTCGCCGCCGGAGAGGATGACCTCACGAATCTGCGGTGTTTTCGATACGTGGCGGACCATGGCGGTCAAGCGGCTTTTTAAAGAAGAGTCTTCGGAAGTTTTCCAGAAGCGCTTGCGGCTGCAATGCCGGCAGTAGGTGGCGCAGCGGTGCGTGACGATGGCCAGAACGCGGTCGGGATAGCGTTGAATCAGGTTCGGAACAGGCATGGAGCGGTCTTCGCGCAGGGGGTCATCCGCAAGGCCTGCGGAGAAAGCCGCTTCCCTGGCATCCGGAACGCACTGGAGGGCCAGAGGGTCTTGATCATTATCCGGCTGGATCAGGGACAGGTAGTAAGGCGTAATGGCCATGGGATAGCGCGACAGCGCGCTGCGCAGCTTTTCTCCGCCGCCGGACGGTCTTTCCAGAAACCTGGCCAACGCCGACAGGGAGGTTGCGCGATGGCGCAACTGCCAGCGCCAATCCCGCCAGTTGCGGGAAGTTCCATCGGGAAACCGGCAAACAAAATTTTTTCGCATGATTTTTAATACTCTTTACGGCGGTTGCGTATCACAATTTTCCCCCGATGCAAAGCGATTCCCCGCATTGTCCGGATCAAAAAAAATGGTAAATTCCCCGGCCGTCGTGATATGCTCAAAAAAAATGAAACAGGGGGATTTATCATTGGCGTCCATCCAGCAGCGCAAAGAACGCGTGGCGATGTTGTCGGTCGCTTCCAATGCCGTCCTGGTGATTTTCAAAGTTTTTGTCGGCGCGCTGATCGGCTCCGTGTCCATTCTATCCGAGGCGATTCATTCCGGGATGGATCTCCTAGCGGCCGTCATCGCCATGTTTTCCGTCAAGACATCGCATCTTCCGGCCGACGACGTCCATCCCTTCGGCCACGGCAAAGTCGAAAGCCTTTCCGGCTTGATCGAAGCCGCCCTGATTTTCATTGCGGCATTCTGGATTGTTTTTGAATCGGTCCGAAAACTGACGTCCGCGCAGCAAGTGGAATCGCCCGGCTGGGGCGTTGCCGTGATGTTGTTGTCCGCCGTCCTCAATTATTTTGTTTCCCGGCGGCTTTTCGCCGTCGGCAAAGAAGCGGATTCCATCGCTCTCACGGCGGATGCCTGGCATTTGCGAACCGATGTCTATACCTCCGTGGGCGTCATGCTCAGCCTGGCCGTCATCTGGGTCAGCCATTTCTTTTTTGCCGATCCGCGCATCCACTGGCTTGATCCGGTCGCGGCAATCTTTGTCGCCGTGTTTATTTTGAAGGCGGCTTATGATTTGAGCGCCAAAGCGATCGGCGATCTGATGGATGTGAAATTGTCACCGGACGAAGAGAGGTGGATCCGCTCTGTGATTGTCAGCCACAAACCTGATATCCATGGTTATCATCAGTTAAAGACGCGCAAAGCCGGAAACTTTCGCTTTATTGAATTTCACATCAAGGTCGATCCTCAAATGACGGTGGAGGCTTCCCACGGCATCGCCCGTGATGTGAAGCATGCCATTTTGACGCAATATCCCGCCGCGACGGTTACGGTCCATGTCGAGCCATGCGACGGGAATTGCACGGAAATCTGCGTTGCCGGCTGCCTGCTCCCTGAAGACAGAAGGCGCGGGATCGCACGATGCGCAAGGAGCCTCTGACCGGGATCTGGGGCGGGATATTCGTTAAATCATTGACAATCCAATTCCCGTATCCTATGGAGAAATAAATAAAAAAATTGCAGAGAGGAGTAGCGCGCTGAAAAAGTAGAAAAACAGCGGACGGAAAATAAATCAGGGCTTTTCGGACGGCGTTTGCCGCGGAGGGCTTTTCCCGCGCGAGGGGAAGCCCTCTTTGCGTTTCTTCAGGCGGGCAGAGATGCCCCCTACTTTCCCTTATACAGATAGCGCTCAAAGAAACGGTTGTAGGCTGTCCATTCGGAACCCGGGTTGGCGGCGTCGCCTTCGATGAAACTCTCGAACCCGTTCAGTTTGGCGTCGAGGTCATCCATAAAGTGAATGACCAGCGCTTCCCGGGTTTTCGGGCGTTTGGGCGAGCCGAATTCAAATTCGCCGTGATGGCTCAGGATGATGTGGCGCAGTTCCAGCGCGAGCCTCGCGGGAAAGTCATCGATTGCCGCCATTTTTTGATTGATCATCTCCACGCCCATGACCAGGTGACCGATCATCCGGCCTTCGTCGCTGTATTCAATGATTCCATCATAGGAGAATTCATAAATTTTGCCGATGTCGTGCAGGATGCCGCCCGCGATCAGCAAATCCCGGTTTAATTGAGGATAATGTTCGGCGGCGCGGTCGAGCAGGCGGACCACGGAAAGCGTGTGCTCCAGCAGGCCGCCCAGGTAAATGTGATGAAATCCTTTGGCGGCGGGCGCCCGGCGGAACAGGTCGGCCGTTTTTTCGTCGTTCAAAAAGGCGTCCAGCAGTTTTTTCAGCGGCTCGGAGGACATCGTGCCGACGTAAGCGCGCAGGTCTTCGAACATTGCCGCGGTATCCAGCTTGCTGGCCGGCAGGTAGTCCGATGGATCGACGTCCTCCCGGCCGCAGGTTTTGGCCGTGAGGATGGAAATCTGGACGGCATTGCGGTAACTTTGCGCCCGGCCTTCGATGGAAATGATGTCTCCTTTTTTGAAAACGCGGTCGAGCGCCACGGCGTTGTCCCACACCTTGGCGTCGATTTCGCCCGTTTTATCCTTGAGCCGGACATTCAGGTAGGCCGACCCTTTCTGGGAAAAGGCCATATTTTTTTCCGTGACCAGAAACGAAGAAGCAATTTTATCGCCGGGCCGGATGTCCTGAAGATAGAGGTCTTTGGTTTTCAAATGCACCGCCTTTCTGAAAAATGGGTCTCAGGGTTTTTCCCGCAGGATTCGGTGGTCTTCCACTCGCACCGTCAGTTTGCTGGCGTCAAAATACTCCATGAGCGGGATAATGTATTTGCGGGACAGTCCGGTTAAATCCTTGAACGTTGCCGGCGTGGCCTGACCGTCCCGGATCAGCTGCCCCTTGTAGTCTTCACGCAATTTGTCCATGGCCGCGCGCGCGAAGCAGAGCTCTTCATTGATTTTCACCAGATCGCCGTCTTTGATCATCAGCCGGACGATGTTTTGCGCCCTGGCCTTCTGATCCCTGAATCGAACCATCACGTCGGAAAGGGAAGGCGGCGCCAGTCCCGCCTGCGCGTAAACGGATGCGATGGCCTGGCGCAGAGCGTCTTCCTCCCCCTCCAGCTGCACGTGATGGGACGCCAGCCGCACATTGTCCTTGTCGCTGGCGATCCGTTCCTTCCTGGCAAGTCCGGCAAGCACCATGTTGAAAAGCTTTCCGGATACCGCCTCCGGAAGCGCCGCCTTGAGCTCCTCCTTGGAAATGCCTTCCTTCAAGGGATGGCTCCGGTGATAATTCGCGAGACTTTTGATCAGGAGCTCTTCCAGGTGCGCGTACAGGCCCGCGGAAAGCGCCGTGGCGTCTTCGTTGGAGAGCAGGACGGCACGGCGGTCGGAAAATAATTTTTCCAGCGCTTCCCGGATTTTTTTGACGGACGCGCCCAGGCGAAACGCGAGAGAGCGGATGGGGATGCCGTGAAAGCCCGCGCGATCCAGCATCACGAGAATTTTCTCCGGCAATGCGCCGCTTTGCAGCAGCCTCAGATCGTCCAGAATTTTCTGATTTTTCCGTTTGTGCTTGCCGGGATGCGGGTCGAGGATCCGTCCGCCGCCGATGGTGGTGACGGGGGAGTAGCTGCGCAGCACGAAATGGTCTCCCCCTACCACCACGTCCTCGTTCTCCAGAATCAGTTGGGCGAAGGCGGCGTCGCCGGGGGAAAGTTCGTCGGCATCCAGCAGAACGAACCGCACCATGATTTCCGCCGTGCCGGTGTGCAGACGAGCCAGGGAACGGTTTTTCAGCTTTCGGGCATTGGAGGCCAGGTATTCAAAAAACACATCCAGCCGCTGGGTGGGCCAGACGGTCTCGGGCCGCACCAGAACATTGCCGCGTTCGATCGTCGATCTTTCAATGCCCTGGAGATTCAGCGCGGTGCGCTGGCCGGAGAAGGCTTCTTCCGTGGATTGGTTGTGCACCTGTATGCCGCGGACGCGCGCGGATATCTTTTCCGGCAGAATCTGCACTTCTTCACCGATTTTGATTTTATCGGAAATCAGGGTGCCGGTGACGACCGTGCCGAAGCCCTTCATCGTAAAGATCCGGTCAACCGGCAGACGGAATATGCCGTCGTCGGCTTTTTCCCCGAGCCGGCGGACGGTTTTGTCGATTTCTTCAAGCAGCGCCGGGATGCCCTGCCCCTGAGACGCTGAAACCGGCACAATGGGGGCGCCGGCGAGAAACGTGCCCTGAAGATATTCGCTGATTTCCGATCGTACCAGTTCCAGCCAGTCTTGTTCCACCAGGTCGATTTTGGTGAGCGCGACCATCCCCGTCGTAATGCCAAGAAGAGAGCAGATTTGCAGGTGCTCCTTCGTTTGCGGCATGACGCCTTCATCCGCGGCGATGACCATCAAAACCAGGTCGATGCCCGCCGCGCCGGCCACCATGTTCCGGATGAACTTTTCATGGCCCGGCACGTCGACGATGCCCAGCGTGTGGCCGGAGGGAAGCGAAAGAGAGGCAAATCCCAGTTCGATGGTGATGCCCCGTTCCTTTTCTTCCTTCAGGCGGTCGGTGTCAACGCCCGTCAGGGCCTTGATGAGCGATGTCTTTCCGTGGTCTACGTGGCCGGCTGTTCCCAAAACGAAATGCTGCATGTTTTTTCCCGCTGGTTCGCGCTTCAAGATACGTTCAAATAACAAACTCCTGTCATTTTAACAACCTGATATTTGCCGGAGCGGCTGAGCTACGGAAACGGGCCTTGATTTACTTCTTGAAAATGCAGGGTGGAATTGTTAGAAAACATCCACGAGGTGATCTTTGCGCATTTTGGGAGTGGATTACGGTGAAAAGCGAATCGGTCTGGCGGTGAGCGACGGGCTGGGCCTGACCGCCCAGGGACTGCCCACGCTGATTCGCAAAACCAAAAAGAATGATCTGGAGATTTTGCGCCGGCGGATCCTCGATTACTCGGTTGAGCGCATAGTCATCGGCTATCCGGTGCGCATCGACGGATCGGAAGGCATTCAGTGTGAAAAAGTCAACCGGTTTGCCGGGCGGCTTGCCGAAACCTTCATGCTGCCGGTGGTGAAATGGCCCGAGACCCTGACCACAAAAGAGGCGGAAGACATTCTGAGGGCCTCCGGCGTCCATTGGCGGAAAAGGAAGGATAAAGTCGATCGGCTGGCGGCGTGTCTCATTCTGCAGGATTATCTGGACAATGCCGGAAAACGCGAGCCGGGCTGATCCCCGCCGGACTCGCCTTGTTCGGCAAATGGAATGACCATGAAATCCAGAACAAAAAAAACACTGTTTTATTTTTTTTCCCTGCCCGCGATCGCGGCCGTCGTGTTTGGCGCGCTGCTCTTCATCTATGCCGTGACGCCGATGGATTCGGCGAAAGACAAAAGCGGTGTGGTGGATATTCCGACAGGCACAAGCCTGATTCGGGTCATCAATATTCTCCACAATGCAGGCCTGGTGCAAAACCGGGTTTTATTTCATGCGCTGGTCGTGGTGAAAGGAGGGGCCCGGTCGGTTCGCGCCGGAGAGTATGAATTTGCCGCAGACATTTCCCCTTCCGTGCTCGTGGACAAGCTTCTTCACGGAGAAATCAAGCAATACCGCGTCACCATTTTTGAAGACAGTTCGATTTCGCAGGTCGCCTCGCGTCTCAGGGAATACAAATTGATCAACGAAAAGGATTTTTTTGAGCTGGCGCAAGACAGGGAATTTTTATCTTTCCTGGACATTCAGAGTGCTTCGATTGAAGGGCATCTCTTTCCCGACACATATTTTCTGGACCGGTCCATGACCACCCGGCAGATCATGCGCATTATGGTGGAGCGTTACCACAGCAGGGTCTCGCCGGAAATGATCCGCAAGGCCGCGCAAAAAGGCTTGAATGCAAATCAGTTCGTGACTTTTGCGTCGCTGGTGGGCAAGGAATCGGGGTATGCCGCTGAAAAACCAATGATTGCGGCGGTTTTCTACAATCGGTTGAAAAAGGGAATGCCGCTTCAGTGTGATCCCACGGCGGTTTACGACCTCAAGAATTTCAAGGGAAAAGTGAAGAGATTCCACTATAAGCGGGAATCTCCTTATAATACTTACCAGATCCGCGGTCTGCCACCGGGGCCCATTGCCAGTCCCGGGCTGGATTCTTTTCAGGCGGTTCTCAATCCCGCGGGTGTGGATTATCTCTATTTTGTTTCCAAAGGGGACGGGACCCACTTTTTTTCGTCATCGCTTGTGGCCCACAATGACGCAACAATCCGTTTTCGCAATATGATGAACCGCGAAGAGAAAGCGGATGAAGTCGTCCGGTAATCAGCGCCTTTCTGCTTCTAACTATTTAACATAATTCTTTTTTATTATTATAATCCGGTTTGTGATTTGGAGTGTGCCGGGAGGATCCTTTTCTCTTCCCGGCGGCCTTGTCCGTGCTGTTTTGCAGACCGATTGGCTCCACCGGGGCGCGTTTCCCATTTTCTTAGTGATATTCAATTATTCGATTATCAAAAAAGATTCATTTTTTTCTTGACAAAGCGATTTTCCCTCTCTATAGTCGGACACGTGGGGTAAAGTGGTTTATTGTGGAGGGGGCGTGATGTCCGTATTTCGTGGGCAATATCACCATACTATCGATGAAAAGGGAAGAATAATTTTCCCGTCCAGGTTTCGCGAACTGTTTGCGGAAAAGTACGACAACCGCATGGTAATCACCAACTGGGACGGGTATTTAATTGCATTTCCCTATGCGGAATGGCGGCTTATCGAAGAAGAAGTCTCGAAAAGACGCCTTCTGGATAAAAAATTTCGCGATTTTCAAAGATTCTTCATGTCCGGCGCCGTGGACTGCAATCTGGACAGTCAGGGGCGGGTTTTGGTGCCGCCGACGCTGCGGGAATACGCTCATTTGGAAAAAGACATTGTGCTGGCGGGGATGCTTAAAAATATTGAAATCTGGCCCAGAGATAAATTTGAAGAAAGAAATCGAGAGGCTGGCGAGAAAATTGACAGAGATAATGAGATCGCAGAGCAACTGGGGATCTGACCATGAGCTTGGTTTTTTCTCACGAACCGGTGATGCGCGAAGAAGTGCTGTCCTGGCTGGTGAGAAATCAGAGCGGCGTTTATGTGGACGGCACGATCGGCGGGGGAGGACACGCCCTCGCGATCCTGGAAAACACCCGGGCGAGTCTGGTCGGGATCGATCTCGATGCGGAAGCGATCTCGGCCGCCCGGCAAAGGCTGGATTCATTTCAGCCGCGCGTCAAACTCGTCAAGGGGAATTTTGCCGATCTGGCCTCTGTGCTGGACGGGTTCAACATTGAAAAAGTGGACGGCGTGATTTTGGATCTGGGGGTTTCTTCTCATCAGCTGGATGCGGCGCACAGAGGGTTCAGTTTCAGCCAGTCGGCGCCGCTGGATATGCGAATGGACCGGGATGCAAAGCTTCGCGCCTATGATATTGTAAACGGTTTCAAACCGTCCGAGCTGGAAAGAGTGATCCGGTTGTACGGGGAAGAAAAAATGGCCGCAAGAATCGCCGGAGCGATCGTGAGAAGAAGGGATGTTTCGCCGATTGAAACCACGGCGGAGCTGGCGCAGCTCATCACGCAGGCAATGCCGCATAGCATGAAGCATCAGAAAATTCACCCGGCCACAAGAACCTTTCAGGCGATTCGGATCGCCGTCAACCGCGAGCTGGACACCCTGGCTCCGGGCATTGAAGCTGCCGTCGCGGCTCTTTCGACCGGCGGCCGTCTGGGGGTGATTTCGTTTCACTCCCTGGAGGACCGGATCGTGAAGCATACTTTTCGTGACCTTGCGGCGACCTGTGTTTGCCCCAAAGATGTTCCCCGCTGTGTCTGTCACAAACAGGCCGTCGTGAAAGTATTAACCCGCAAAGCGGTGACGCCTTCTTTGGAGGAAATCCGGAGAAACCCGCGGGCCCGCAGCGCAAAATTGCGCGTCGCAGAAAGGATTTGAAATGGCGCAGACGGCCGGAACCGAGACCCTGACGCAGGGGCGGCCTCTCAAAGAAGCCGACGCCGCTTCCTTCGGCGTAAAATATCCGGCCTTCATCGTCGTGGCGCTGGTCATCATGTTTGTCGCGGTGATCTATGTGGGATCGCACATCCGGATGACCCAAATGGAATATGACGTTGCCGCCGCCCTGCATACCAAAGAGCAATTGATGGAAGAGCAGAAAAAATTGAAGCTGGAGCTGGCGATGCTCAAATCGCCGCAGAGAATCGAAGACATTGCCCGAACGCAGCTGCAGATGACCTATCCCACGGCGGCGCAGGTGATTGTTTTAAAGCAAACAAGGAAGTGACCATGGCGGCAGACTCAAAAAAATGGCTGAAATTCCGGCTGGCCAGCATTTTGGCGATTTTTTTGATTCTGTTCATCGCGTTGCTGTCGCGCGCTTTTCAGCTTCAGGTCCTGTCCGGCGAGAAATTGAAAAGACTGGCCGACCGCCAGCACATGACCACGCTTTCCATTCATGCCGAAAGAGGCATGATTTATGACCGCAACGGCGAAAAGCTGGCCATGTCGGTGATGGCGGAGTCCGTTTGCGCGGATCCGAGCCGGATCAGCAATCCGGCAAAAGTGTCCCGGGAAATTTCTTCCATCCTGAACCTGGATCCCTCATCCGTGCTGAAGAAGATTTCGGAGCCGAAGAGCTTCTGCTGGCTGGCCAGAAAAATTTCTTCCCAGCAGGCGCTGATGGTGGAATCCGCGAACCTGGAAGGAATTTTTCTGATCAAGGAACCGAAGCGTTTTTATCCGAATGGGCCGTTGGCGGCGCATTTGATCGGATTTTCCGGTTTTGACGCCGAGGGCCTGGAAGGGCTGGAGAGGAAATATGACCGGTATTTGAAAGGAACGCCCGAAAAACTGACCTGGGCCAGGGACGCCAAAGGGAAAAAGCTCTTTGTGCACGTCGAACAGGATCCCTCCGAGAAAATGGGAAGCGCCAATCTTGTGCTGACCATTGACAGCCGGATCCAGTACCTGGCGGAAACGCATTTGAAGGAAGCAGTGCTGGAGAAGGGAGCGAAAGGCGGCGTCGCGATCGTCATGGATCCGAAAACGGGAGAAATACTGGCGATGGCCAATGAAAAAGCATTCAATCCCAACAACATCAAGGGGCTGACGTCGGAGAACTGGCGGAACCGCGCCATTACCGATTCCTTTGATCCCGGCTCCACCTTCAAGCCCTTTCTGGTCGCCGCCGCCCTGGAAGAAAAAGTCGTCAAAGAGTCGGACCGCTTTTACTGCGAGAACGGGCATTATCAGGTCGCCAACCGGGTGATTCGCGAAGCCAACCACAAGAAGCACGGTTATCTGGCCGTGCGGGATATTATCAAATACTCCAGCAATATCGGCTCCGCCAAAATTGCGGAAAAGCTCGGCCGGGAAAAGTTTTATGCCTACATAAAAAACTTCGGTTTCGGCTCCCGGACCGGAATCGATCTCTCGGGCGAGGCGGCGGGTGTTTTGCGTCCCGTCAAAAGCTGGACCCGGGTGGACACGACAAACATCGGTTTCGGTCAGGGCATTTCGGTCACCGCCATTCAGCTCGTCACCGCTCTGGCCACGATCGCCAACGGGGGCGTTCGAATGAAACCCTATATCGTGAAGGGGTTCACCGATAGAAACAATCAGCCCGTCAAGATGTTCGCTCCGGAGACCGTGCGCCGGGTGATTTCTCCCGAAACGGCCAGGCGCATGGCCGTCATGCTGACCGAGGTGGTCGGGGCCGAGGACGGCACGGGGAAGAGAGCCCATATCGTCAATGTTCCCGTGGCCGGAAAAACCGGAACCGCGCAGAAATTTGATTTTGCGCGAGGTGTTTACTCCTCGGAAAAGGTGCGGACGTCCTTTATCGGATTTTTCCCGTCGGATAATCCGCAGGTGGTGATTCTGGTCATGCTGGATGAGCCGCAGCGCGACAAGTGGGGAGGCGTCGCCGCCGCGCCGGTTTTTAAAAGCATTGGCGAGCAGATTCTGAACTGTTTCAAGACGAACATTCGGGAAACCCCCGCGTTTGAACCCCAGCCGGTCCATGAACTGCAGCTGGTGTCGGCGGATGCGTCCCTGGTGGAAGACATGACGGCAGCGGAGAATGAGATCAATGATGAATCCCGCATGCCGGATTTCAAAGGCCTGACCATTCGCGAGGCGCTGAAAATGGCCAGGTCCCGGTCGATTGAGCTGCGGGTATCCGGAAGCGGCTGGGCGACGCAGCAGTTTCCCCAGCCCGGTTCGGAACCGGGCGAGGATCGCCTGTGCAAAGTGATTTTTGAGATGAAAAACTGAGGGATGATGGAGCTTCGTCAATTACTGCAGGGAATCCAGACACTTCAGACGGAAACGGATCCGAAAGGCGATGTTTCATCGATTTGCTATGTCGCAGAGGCGTGCGGCCCGGGGTCGCTCTTTGTTGCGATTCCGGGCCTTGCCTTTGACGGCCACCATTTTATCGGCCGGGCCATAGAGCGGGGCGCGCATTTCATCGTCCATCAGAAAGACATCGTGGTTCCCGACGGGGTCAAGGCCATTCGGGTGCCCGACAGTCGCCGCGCACTGGGTACGCTCGCCAAAAATTATTTCGGGGACCCGTCCTCCCGTCTGACGCTGATCGGCATCACGGGAACCAGCGGGAAGACCACCGTGTCCTACCTGCTGGAATCCATTCTCACGGCCGCCGGCTTTTCCTGCGGCGTTCTGGGAACCATCAATTATCGCTACGGCGGCAAACAATTCCCCGCCCCGAACACGACGCCGGAATCCTTCGACATGCAGAGAATTTTAAGCGAGATGGCCTGCGCCGGGGTCACGCACGTGATTGCCGAGGTTTCGTCGCACGCACTGGATCTGAAGCGGGTTGACGACTGCGACTTTGATCTGGCCGTTTTTACCAACCTCAGCCCGGAGCACCTGGATTACCACAAAGACATGGAAGACTATTTCCGGGCGAAAAAAAGATTGTTTGCCGAATTGCTTCCCCGAAGCCGGAAGAACCTTGCGCGAAAAGCCGTGATCAACGCGGATGATCCCCGGGGGCGGCAGCTGATCCGCGAAATTTCCGTTCCGGCTCTTTCCTACAGCCTTGAGCAGGACGGCGCGGCGAGAGTACAGAATCCACACGTCACGCTGGGCGGCGTTCAGGCGGACATCCTGCTGGACGGAGAAAAAATTTCCGTGACGTCCGGTCTGATAGGCGGATTCAACCTGTCCAACATTCTGGCCGCCGCCGCCGCCGCGTCGGTCCTGGCGGTGGAGCCCCGGGCGATTGCACGGGGCATTCAGAACCTGTCGCTGGTTCCCGGCCGCCTGGAAAAGGTCGTCCCTTCGGGCGGCGTTCACGTTTTTGTCGACTACGCCCACAAGCCTGACGCCCTGGAGCAGGTGCTCCGGAATCTGCACGGGTTGAAGGAAAAAAGAATCCTGACGGTTTTCGGCTGCGGCGGCAACCGCGACCGGGCCAAAAGGCCGGTGATGGGAGACATCGCGACGACCTGGAGCGACCTGACGATCATCACGTCCGACAATCCCCGGCGGGAAGATCCGCTGGAGATCATCCGTGAAATTGAAGCGGGAATCGATGGGGGCAAAATCAGGAAAGTGCCTCAGGACCGCCTTGAATTTGACGCCGGCGCGCATGGATACGCGATCCTTGCCGACCGGAGAGCCGCGATCGAAGCCGCCGTCCGGATCGCCGAACCGCAGGATATCGTTTTGATTGCCGGCAAAGGCCATGAAGATTATCAGATCCTGGGAACGAAAAAAGTGCCGTTTGACGACCGGCTGGCCGCCATGCGCGCTTTGCGGCTGAAGTTTCCCGGGTGGATGTCGCCGGCGTTTTCGCTGGCAGAGGTGCTGCAAGCCACCGGCGGACGCCTGGCGGCGGGAGAGCGCGATCAAGCCGTTTACGGCGTTTCCACCGATTCCAGACAAATCCATCCCGGCAATCTGTTTGTTGCCCTTGCCGGGGAGAATTTTGACGGACACGCCTTCGTTCCAAAAGCCGTGGAGGGAGGAGCCCTATGTGTTCTGGTGGCCGACGCGGACAGAATCGATTTGAAGGCGCTGACCCGGCGGGCCGCGGTGATTGAAACGGCAGACACGCTGCGGGCGCTGGGAGACCTGGCCCACATGCACCGTCGTCGTTTTTCCATTCCCGTCATTGCGCTGACCGGGTCGTCGGGAAAGACCACCACCCGTGAAATGCTCACCTGCATTTTGCGGCAGGAGAAAACCGTTCTCGGCACGGAGGGAAACCTGAATAACCTGATCGGCCTTCCGCAGACGCTTTTCCGAATGACGGACCGGCACGATGCGGCCGTCCTTGAAATGGGCACCAACACGCGCGGCGAAATCAAAAGGCTGACGCAGATCGCCGCCCCGGACATCGGTCTTGTCACCAACGTCGGCCCCGCGCATCTGGCGGGGTTCGGCTCGGTGGAAACCGTGCGGGAGGAAAAAGGCGATTTATGGCTGCACATGAATCCGGCCGGCGTCGCTGTCGTGAATCTGGACGACCAGGCGGTGCGCCAGGCAGCCGAGCGCTGGTCCGGACGGCGCGTGACCTTCAGCATGAGCGCCGGCGCGGATGTCGGCGTGAACGACATCCGCAAAAACGGCGCCCGGGGAGTGAGTTTTCAGCTTTTGATGAACGGGCAGGCGCACAAGGTGGACATGAAAGCCGCGGGCATTCACAACATCTACAACGCTATGGCCGCGTCCGCCGCGGCATTGGCCTGCGGCGTCAGCGTAGAGTCGATCCGGCGGGGCCTGTCGATGTTTCAGCCGGTCGCCGGACGCATGGAGATTCTCCGGCTGCAAAACGGAGCCTATCTGATCAATGACGCCTATAATGCCAATCCCGCATCCGTGCGCGAGGCCCTGCTGACGCTCAGGGACCTGGCAAGTTCGCACAACGCGTTCGTTTTTTTAGGCGACATGCTGGAATTGGGCGACGCCGCGCAGGAGATGCACCGCAAGATCGGCCTGCTTTTGGCGACCATCGGCACGGCGGCGGTTTTTCTTCAGGGCGATTTCGCGCGCGCGACGGCCGCGGGAGCGCTGGAGGGCGGTCTGGCCGAAGAACGGATTGTGTTTTTATGCGACGACGGGGAAGCCGTGGCTTTCTTGAAAAAGAAGCTGCGCAAAGGCGACTGGATTTTGATCAAAGGATCGCGGCGGATGAAAATGGACAGGCTGGCGGCGCGGCTGGGCGAAGAAATCGGCGTTGAAAAAGCCGAAGACCATGCGGCGGCGACATAGTCCGGGAGAAAAAACGTGATTTACGAATTTTTATATCCTTTCCATACCGTGTTTTCATCCTTCAACGTGTTCCGGTACATCACGTTCAGAACGATCTTCGCCTCCATCACGGCGTTGCTGATCTGCCTGGTTTTCGGGAAATGGTTTATCGACAAGCTGCAGAGAATGCAGATTGACCAGCAGATCCGCGAGGACGGGCCCAAGACGCACCTGGTCAAGAAGGGTACGCCGACGATGGGAGGCATGCTCATCATCTTCGCGGTTACGGTTTCCACGATCCTGTGGACGAACCTTTCCGTGGTGTATGTCTGGCTGGTGCTGCTGGTCACCGTCGGGTTCGGCCTCATCGGCTTTCTGGATGATTACCGGAAACTGGCCGGCAAAAACTCCCGGGGCCTGTCCGGGAAAACGAGGCTGACCGCGGAAATGATCATTGCCCTGTTCGTCGGCGTTGTTTTGTATTTCAAGCCGGGGTTCAACGCGCAGGTGACGATACCTTTCTTCAAGACGGTGTTGCCCAATCTGGGCTGGGGCTACATCCTGCTGTGCGTTTTCATCATCGTGGGTGCGGCCAACGCCGTAAATCTGACGGACGGCCTCGACGGTTTGGCCACCGGGCCCGCGGGCATCTGCTTCGCGACGTATCTGCTGTTTGCCTATTTCGCCGGCAACATCAAGGTTGCGCATTATCTGCAGATTCCCTATGTGCCCGGCGCGGGCGAGTTGTCGGTATTCTGCGGAGCGTTCATGGGCGCGGCGCTGGGCTTTTTGTGGTTTAACGCCCACCCGGCGGAAATTTTTATGGGGGATGTCGGATCCCTGTCCATGGGCGGCGCTCTGGGGGCCGTGGCGCTCATCACCAAACAGGAAATTCTGCTGGCGATTGTCGGCGGAGTTTTTGTAATGGAGACGTTTTCCGTTATTTTCCAGGTAGGGTATTTCAAGCTGACGGGCGGCAAACGGATTTTTCGAATGGCGCCGATCCATCATCATTTTGAGCTCAAGGGCTGGGCGGAACCGAAGGTTATTGTCCGGTTCTGGATCATTTCGATCCTGCTGGCGCTTCTGGCGATCAGCACATTGAAGTTGCGGTAGGGAAAAGCATGCAACTGGCGGGAAAGAAAATAGCCGTGATCGGCATGGGAAAAACGGGTATCGCCGCCGCCGTGTTTCTGGACGACAACGGGGCGGCGGTCGTGGCGGTCGACGAGAAGCCCCGCAGCCGGTGGGGTGCGGAGTTCGAGCAAATCGCCCATCGGCCGCGGCTTGTCCTCGGACGATACGACGAGACGGCTCTGGACGGCGCGGACCTGGTGGTGCCGTCTCCGGGAATCCCCCCCCGCCATCCGATTCTGACGGCGGCCAGGCAAAAAAAGATTCCGATCCTGAGCGAGATCGAACTGGCCTACCGCTTCATCCGCGTGCCGATCATCGCCGTAACGGGCACCAACGGGAAAACCACCACCACCACGCTGCTGGGCGAGATTCTGGCGCGCGCCGGGAAAAAAGTGCATGTCGGCGGCAACATCGGAAATCCCCTGATCGAATACGCCGGCACCGCGCAGACGGATGATTTCATTGTCGCTGAAATCAGCAGTTTCCAGCTCCAGTGGGCCGAAACGTTTAGCCCGCATGCCGCGATTCTGCTCAACATTACCTGCGATCACGTCAACTATCACGGATCGTTTGAAGAATACCGCCGCATCAAGGGGAGGATATTTGAGCATCAGCGCGAAAACGACCTGGCGGTTCTGAACGCCGAAGATCCGCATCAGGAAGGCCTGGGCCCGTCGCTCAGGGCCGCCGTGGTCCGCTTCAGCTCCGTCCGGCCGCAAAGTCCTGGATTGTGCCTTGAGAACGGCTGCATCGTTTACCGGCATCCCGGCGGGTCTGAGGAGCGCTACCCTTCGGAGATGATCCGCCTTCCCGGTCTGCACAATGTGGAGAATGTCATGGCTGCCGTGGCGGCGGCGCGCTTCTGCGGCTGTTCAAAAGAGAGCATCACGGAGGCGGTGTCGCAGTTTCGGGGCCTGCCGCACCGGATTGAATTTGCCGGAGAAAAACGGTCGGTTGTCTTTTATGACGACTCCAAGGGGACCAATGTCGATGCCGTCGTGCGCGCGCTGCAAACTTTTTCATCGCCGGTGATCCTGCTTTTGGGCGGACGGGACAAGGACGGAAATTTCGAGGCGCTCAAGCCGCTTTTGCGCGCCAAAACCAAACAGGTCGTTCTGTTCGGCGAGGCGCGCGACCGGATTGAGCCTCAATTGGGCGGGGCGATTCCGATCGCGAAGGAAACGACGTTGAAAGAGGCCGTCCTTCGCGCTTACCGGGACGCCGTTCCCGGAGACATTGTCCTCCTGTCGCCGGGATGCGCGAGTTTTGACGCGTTTGCCAATTACAAGGAGCGGGGAAACCATTTCAAGGAAGTGGTAGGGAATCTGTAAATGGACGCTGCAAAAAAAGACGCCAATACGCCGGATGTCATTCTTTTGATGGTCACCCTGATTCTGGTGACCGTGGGCACGGCGATGATTTATTCGTCGAGCTCCATTCTGGCGATGGAAAAATTCAAAGACGGACAGTTTTTTCTCAAGAAGCATTTGTTTTTTGTATTTGCCGGCCTGGTGATCATGATCGTCATGACCAAGATTCCTTACGAACAGCTCAAGAAAGCGGCGTATCCCGGCGTGATCGTCTCCGTGGTCCTGCTCGGGCTGCTTTTTATTCCGCATGTCGGCGTGAAAAGAGGCGGCGCCACCCGCTGGCTCAACGTGGTCGTGTTTTCCTTTCAGGTGACCGAACTGGTCAAGGTGGCCATGGTGCTTTTCCTGGCCCACCTGCTGACGCGCAAAGTGCACCATTTGAAAAAATTCAGCCGGGGTGTCCTGATTCCCCTGTCGGTGACGGCCGTGGTCATGGGACTGATTATTCTTCAGCCGGATTTCGGCACGGTCGTCATTATGATGTCGATTCTGCTTTTGATGCTGTCCCTGGCCGGCTCCCGCATCACTCACCTGATGTTTCTGGGCGCGGCCTTTATCCCCGTCGGCATCTGGCTGATCATGAGCAAGGGATACCGCATGGCGCGGCTGACGGCGTTTCTCGATCCGTGGAAAGACGCGGACAAAACCGGTTTCCAGCTCATCCAGTCGCTGATCTCCTTCGGTTCGGGCGGCGTGACGGGGCAGGGCATCGGCGACGGCATGCAGAAACTGTTTTATCTGCCGGAGCCGCATACGGATTTTATTCTGGCGGTGATCGCGGAGGAAAGCGGTTTTATCGGTGTGGCTCTTATAATTGTCCTGTTCATTTTCTTCATGCTTCGGGGCTTTATGATCGCTTTTCGCGCGCCGAATCTCTTCGGAACGCTGCTGGCCGCCGGACTGACGATGCTGATCGCGCTGCAGGCCTTCATCAACATCGCGGGGGTGATGGGGCTCATTCCCCTGAAGGGGCTGGCCCTTCCATTCTTAAGCTACGGCGGCTCGTCGTTTGTGATGAGCATGATGACGGTGGGGATTTTGCTCAACATCTCCACGCAGAGGACGTAAACGGCGCAAAAAAGACAACACGCGCGGGCGGGGGAAAACCGGTGAGGATAGCCATTGCGGGAGGAGGAACGGGCGGTCATCTGTTTCCGGGCATAGCCGTCGCGGAAGAATTTCTGAAGCGCGATCCTCAAAACCGGGTGATCTTTATCGGAACCCGCAGGGGCATCGAGCACCGGCTTCTGGGAACGCTGGGATACGAGCTGAAGCTCATTGATGTGGAAGGGTTGAAGGGAAGGGGTTTGAAGGCTTTGATCAAGGGCGTTTACGCGATACCGAACAGCATGATCCAGTCGGGGCGGATTCTCGCGGAGTTTCGGCCCGATGCAGTCCTCGGTGTCGGCGGGTATGCCTCAGGCCCCGCCGTCCTGGCGGCCAGGCTGATGGGGCTTCCGACCGCCATTGCGGAGCAGAACGCGCTGGCGGGGATCACGAACCGCATTTTGGGGAAATTTGTCGATCAAATATTTTTGACCTATGAGCAAAGCCGGGGAAGATTTGATGTCCGGAAAGTCCGCGTCACCGGCAATCCGGTCCGGGCGGCGTTTGTCGCGGGTCTCGTTGCTGCCCCGACTTCGCGCGCCTTCCGTCAGATTCTGGTTTTCGGCGGGTCGCAGGGAGCAGCGGCCATCAACAAAACGGTTGTGGCCATGCTGCCGATGCTGCAGGGAATGCGCCGCCGGGTCCGTGTGGTCCACCAGACCGGCGAGCGCGACCTGGCGGCGGTCCGTCAGGCCTACGGGAAGGCCGGCGTGGAGGCTGATGTTCAACCGTTCATCGTTGATATGGCGTCGGCTTACGCGTCTGCCGATCTGATTATCTGCCGGGCCGGGGCGACATCGCTGGCGGAAATCACGGCGGCGGGAAAAGCGTCTGTGCTGATTCCCTTCCCGTATGCGGCC
This sequence comes from Smithellaceae bacterium, assembly GCA_028693285.1. Lineage (GTDB taxonomy): Bacteria > Desulfobacterota > Syntrophia > Syntrophales > Smithellaceae > UBA8904. Next base: position 7,526 of record JAQUVQ010000001.1, on the reverse strand, counting down.
AACGACCATCAGACCGAGAATGCGCGGGCGATGGTCCGGGCAGGTGCCGCGGCGATGATCCCGGAGAGCGGGTTGACCGCCGGGACCCTGTATTTGCTCGTGGAGACTCTGCTGGAAGACGGCGAAAAGCTGCGGGGCATGGAAGAGAAATCCAAAGCGCTGGGCAGGCCCGGCGCCGCCGCGGAAATCGTCGATGCCTGCCTGCGGCTGGGGGCGAAACAAAAAAACACACAGGAAAGAGGAACATGAGCAAAGACCAGGAAACCGGATTCATGCAGCGGAAAGTCAAGCACATCCACTTTGTCGGCATCGGCGGCATCGGAATGAGCGGCATTGCCGAGGTGCTGCTGAATCTCGGATACGGCATCAGCGGATCGGACGTTCAGTCCTCCGACACGACGAAGCGCCTGCAGCAGCTGGGTGCGGCCGTTGCCGTCGGGCACACGGCGGAAAACATCGGCGGCGCGGACGTGGTGGTCACCTCCACCGCCGTAAAGGCGGACAACCCGGAAGTTCTGGAAGCGCACCGCAAGAATATTCCGGTCATTCCCCGGGCGGAAATGCTGGCGGAGCTCCTGAAAATGAAATTTTCCGTGGCCGTCTCCGGCAGCCACGGCAAGACCACGACCACCTCGATGATTTCAACCCTTCTGGCGGAGGGCGGACTGGACCCCACGATGGTGATCGGCGGCAAGCTGGCCAGCATCGGATCCAACGCCCGCCTGGGCGGCGGAGACATCCTCGTCGCGGAGGCGGACGAGAGCGACGGCTCTTTCCTGAAGCTGTCGCCGACCATCGCCGTCATCACCAATATCGACCGCGAGCATCTGGACTATTATCCGGGCATTGAAGAAATCAAGGACGCTTTTTTAAAATTTGCCAACATGGTCCCCTTTTACGGCTGCACGGTGATGTGCGGCGACAACGAACATGTGCGCGCCATTTCCCCCTCGATCAAGCGCCGCGTGATCACCTACGGCATAACGCATCCGGCGGATTACACGGCGGGCGACATCCGGCCTTCCGGGTCCAAAACCCGATATGCCCTGTCGTATAAGGGGGAGAGTCTGGGCGATGTGGAACTGGCCGTGCCGGGCCTCTTCAATGTTTACAACTCCATGGCCGCCATTGCCGTGGGGCGCGAACTGGGCCTGGAACCGGCGATTCTCCGCAAAGGACTGGTGGCTTTCTCCGGCGTACAGCGGCGCCTCGAAATCAAGGGCGAGGCCGGCGGGATTACCGTGGTGGACGACTACGGCCACCATCCGACGGAAATCATGGCGACGCTGGCGGCGGCGCGCCAGACGCACAAGGGCCGGCTTATTGTGGTGTTCCAGCCGCACCGCTTCACGCGGACCAAGGCGCTGTTCGACGAATTTACCAGGGCGTTCACAGACGCGGACGTGCTGGTGCTCAACGATATTTATCCGGCGTCGGAGGCGCCGATTCCCGGCGTTCATTCCGCGGCGCTGTGGGTGGCGATCAAGGAAGGCGGTCATCCCTGCGTGGAATACATCGCCCAGCCGCAGGGCACGGTGGAATTTCTGCTGGCCAACGCCAGGTCCGGGGATACCGTCCTGACGCTGGGCGCGGGCAGCGTGTATAAAATCGGCGAGGCGTTTCTCGAACGGCTCAACGAGGAGGCTCTTCCTTCATGACCGGTCCTGCGAACATAGCAGCGGCGCTCAAGGGCGCAAACATCGGCCGGGTGCGGTTCAACGAGCCGATGTCGCGTCATGCGTCGCTGAAGCTCGGCGGCCGGGTGGACGCGCTGGTGCTGCCCGAACACGAAGCGCAGCTCGAAGAGGCCGTGCGCAGGCTGCGGGAACATCGGATTCCGTTTTTGCCGGTCGGGAATCTCACCAATATTCTCGTGCGCGACGGCGGGTACCGCGGCGCCCTGATCTCGCTGCGCGGTCTGGACAGGGCCGTGTGCGCGCCCGCAAACGACGGGCGGTTTTGGATCGATGCGCAGGCAGGCGCGCCGCTGGGCCGGATCGTCGCGCTTGCCGCCGAGAGCGAACTGACCGGTCTGGAGTTTTGCGCGGGGATTCCCGGCAGCGTCGGCGGGGCCGTCTGGATGAACGCCGGAGCATTCGGCGCCGAAATCAAGGACGTTCTGGTTTTCGCGGATTTGATCGACGACGGGGGAGAAAGAAAAACCCTCCGGCGGGAGGAGATCGCTTTTTCCTACCGCAAGTCCAATCTGCCCGCAAATGTCATCATCTGCGGGGCTCGATTTGCCCTGTCGAAAGGCCGTTCAGAGCAGATCCGGGACCGGGTGGCGGAAATTATGAAGTGGCGCCAGGAAAAACATCCGCTGCAGTATCCCAGCGCGGGGTCGGTTTTTAAAAATCTGCCGGGAATGCCGGCGGGCCGCCTGCTGGAGGAGCTGGGGCTGAAGGGCCGGCGGCTGGGGGACGTGCAGATTTCAAAAAAGCACGCCAACTTCATGATCAACAAGGGGCAGGGCACGGCGTCCGACATGGTGAAGCTGATCCGGCTGGTGCAGGAAATGGTTCAAAGGGAAAAAGGCCTTTTCCTGGAGACGGAAATTGTCGTCATCGGAGAAGAATGGTGAGCCAAAAGATAAAAGTCAATCTGGAAGCCAAAAAAAACCGTCTGCGGCGGCGTTTGATCGGGGCGCTGAACGAATCGCTGGGGGCCCTGGCCCTGCTGGCGATGGCCGTGGCCGCAAGCGCCGTGTTGATTTATCTTTACAACGCGCTTTTAAGCGCCCCCGGCCTGGAGCTCAAGGAAATATCCGTGCGCGGAGTGAAGGAGTTGACCGAAAAGGATATCCTGGAGCTGGCGAAAATTCAGCCCCGCTGCAATCTGCTGGCGGTCAACACCGACGCCGTGGCGCGGCGGATCACCGCCAATCCATGGGTCAGGAAAATTTATGTCGGCCGGGAACTGCCGGGACGGCTGGTGCTGGACGTGCGCGAACGGACGCCGATTGCACTGGTCAAGCAGACGGGGAATTTTTACCTCATGGATGCTGAAGGCGTCGTCTTTAAAAAATTAAGCCGGACGGACGATGTTGACCTGGCGATCCTGACCGGCGTGAATCTTGGAAAAGCGCCGTCTCCCCTGCTTGCCGAGGCGCTGAAACTGCTGGAGATTCTGTCCGCCGATTCGTACGCATCGCTGGGGACGATTTCCGAAATTCATATTGACGAGGTGTTCGGCCTGTCCGTGCTGACCGACCGGGGATTGCATCTGAAGCTGGGACGGGACAATTTTACAGGCAAGGTGCGCCAGTTGGACGTCGTTCTGGCGGACCTGGAAAAGCGGGGAATGAAGAACGGCCGTTTGTTTGTGGATCTGGCCGATATTTCCAAGGTAACCGTTCAGCGCAAGGACGCGCCGGGAAAGGCGCAGGAGCAGAAAAAAGGGCCGCAGTACAGAATATAGGCGGTCACGAAGAAGGGTGACGTTATGGCGAAAAAAAGCAATGTTCTGGTGGGAATCGATATTGGAACGACCAAAACCATCGCGATTGTCGGCGAGGTAAAAACGACCGGCATTGATATCATCGGCATGGGGATTACGCCCGCCAAGGAGCTTCGCAAAGGCGGCGTGGTCAACATCGACAGCACCGTCGAGGCGATCAAGAAGGCCGTGGAAGACGCCGAGCATATGTCCGGCTGCCGCATCAATTCCGCCTATGTCGGAATCGCCGGCAGCCACGTCAAAGGACAGAACTCACTGGGCATTGTTGCCGTGAAAGGCCGGGAAGTCGGCGAAGACGATTTGCAGAGGGCGCTGGAGGCCTCCAAGGCGATCGCCATTCCCGTCGACCGGGAAATTCTGCACACGCTGCCCCAGAACTATGTGGTCGATGGGCAGGACGGCATCCGCGATCCGGTGGGAATGTCGGGCGTGCGGCTGGAAGCCAAAGTGCATATCGTGACCGGCGCCGCCGCCTCGATTCAGAACGTGGTCAAGTCCGTCAACCGCGTCGGCCTGGATATCGAAGATGTCGTTCTGGAACAGCTTGCCGCTAGCGAAGCCATTCTCAGCGCCGACGAAAAGGATCTGGGCGTTGCACTGATCGACATCGGCGGCGCGACCACGGGGATGGCCATCTTTGCGGAAGGAAGCATCAAGCATACGGCTACGCTTCCGGTGGGCGGCAACTTTCTGACCTCGGACATCGCCACGGGCCTGCGCACGCCGTTTGCCGAGGCGGAAAAAATCAAGCTGAATCACGGCTGCGCCATGACGTCGATGATTCCGAAGGAAGACGTTATTGAAGTGCCCAGCGTGGGCGGGCGGGAAGCCCGGATGGTTTCAAGGCAGATCCTGGGCCGGATCGTGGAGCCCCGGATGGATGAAATTCTGAACATGGCGCTCAAGGAAATCGTGCGCTCCGGCTACGAGGACCTGCTGGCGGCGGGCATCGTGCTGACCGGCGGCTCGTCGCTGCTGCCCGGCATCAACGAAATGGCGGAGCAGATCTTTGACATGCCGGTGCGCCTCGGGTGTCCAGCGGGCATCGGTGGATTGAGCGATGTAGCGAACTCGCCGGCCTTTGCGGTCGGCGTCGGCCTGATTGTTTACGGCAGTAAAAACATTCCCGGCGATTCAGTTTACCGGAAAACGGGGAATGCATTCGGCGAATATTTTAAAACACTCAAAAAATGGTTTCTGGAATTTTTCTAAACAAAGAAGGGGGTGTGCATGTTTGAATTAACGGAGGAATGCATCGAGAGTGCGGCAAGAATCAAAGTGGTGGGCGCGGGCGGCGGCGGCGGCAACGCCGTCAACACCATGATTTCCTACACGCTGAGGGGCGTCGATTTCATCATCGCGAACACGGACGCCCAGGCGCTGGGAGCATCCAGCGCGCCCGTGAAGATCCAGATTGGAGCGGAAGTGACCAAGGGCCTGGGCGCGGGCTCCAATCCGGAGATCGGCAAACAGGCGGCGCTGGAATCCCGTGATGAAATCCGCCGTCAACTGGAAGGGGCGGACATGATCTTCATCACGGCGGGCCTCGGCGGGGGAACCGGCACGGGTGCGGCGCCGGTGATCGCGGAGGTGGCCCGGGAATGCGGCGCGCTGACCGTTGCCGTGGTCACCAAGCCGTTTCAGTTTGAAGGCAAAAGAAGAAACGCGCAGGCGGAAGAAGGCATCGTGCAGCTGCGCGATGTGGTGGATACCCTGATCGTGGTTCCCAATCAGCGGCTGCTGAGCCTGGGCGGGCGGGGGCTTTCCCTGATCGAAGCCTTCAAGAAAGCCGATGACATTCTCTATCAGGCCGTAAAAGGAATATCCGATCTGATCATCGTCCCGGGACTGATCAACCTTGATTTTGCCGACGTCAAGAGCATCATGAGCAGCATGGGCATGGCGCTGATGGGGACCGGCACGGCCAGCGGCGAAAACCGCGCCGTCGAGGCCGCGCAGCGGGCGATTTCCTCGCCGCTTTTGGAGGACAACACCATCCAGGGCGCGCAGGGCATCCTGCTCAGCATCACCGGCGGTCCCGACATGAGCCTGTACGAAGTAAACGAGGCCTCGTCCCTGATTCAGGCCGAGGCGCACGAGGATGCCAATATCATCTTCGGCACGGTCATTGACGAAAACATGAAAGATGAGATCCGCATTACCGTGATCGCAACCGGCTTCGAGGACGCCAAAAAGAAGCAGGTTCCCTCCAATGTGACGCATCTGGGCGGCTTCCGGCGGGAGGATCTGTCAACGCCGGCGTTTATGCGCAAGAGCAAATCCGGCGATCCGGCCAATGTGGTAACGATGGGCGTCAACGACGAAAACGAAAACGTGGATATCGACATTCCCACGTTCCTGCGCCGGCAGGCGGACTAGGAAAACATCGTGGCTGTCCGAATGCGGGCTGGATCGCAAAGGAGGCCATGAACTGTCCATGAACTGGAAGGAAAAGAAAAAATACGATGCCCTGCTGGCTCGCGAGCGGGGCGTGATGAAAAAAGTCTGGGGAACCTGCCTCACGGTTTGCCTGGCCTATCCCAATCTTTACCGGATCGGCATGGCCAACCTGGGCTTCCAGACGGTTTATAAAGCAATTAACGATCTCCCCTCCCTTCTTTGTGAGAGAGTGTTTCTACCCGCCGGCGACGGAGCCGAATACGCCGCCGGCGCGGTGGAACCTCTCAGCCTGGAAAGCCGGAAGCCGCTTCGCGATTTTGATATTCTGGCGTTTTCCGTCTCTTTTGAAAACGATTACCCCGCCATCCTGAAAATGCTGGAATGGAGCGGCATCCCGCTGAAATCGAAGGACCGCGCGGACGGGCACCCGCTGGTGATCGGCGGCGGCATTGCGCTGACGCTCAATCCGGAGCCTCTGGCGGATTTTTTCGATATCTTTGTTTTAGGTGAAGCCGAGGAAATCCTGCCGCAGTTTGCGCGGGTGTTTGCTGAAGCCCGGCGGCTTGAACTCGACCGGAAAGACTTGTTCAACGATTTACAAAAACAAATACCGGGAATTTACGTTCCCTCGCTCTACGCGGTGTCCTATTTTCCCGAAGGCAAGATTAAGGATATTGCGCCGCGCACGGAGGGACTGCCAAAGAAAATTCAGATTTCACCCATCAGAAATATTAATGCTTTTTGCACGACCGAAGTTGTCAGCGGCGCCGATGCGGAAATGGCGGACATGTTTCTTGTCGAAGTCAACCGCGGCTGTCCTCACCTCTGCCGGTTTTGCGCGGCAGGTTTTGTTTACGCGCCGCCGCGCTTCCGCGGCTATGAAGAAATCGTGGCCGCCGTCGATCGCGGTCTCATGATAAAAAATAAAATCGGCCTGGTCGGCACGGCGGTTTCCGATCATCCCGACCTGATAAAAATCTGCCGGTATATTGTTGGTCGCGGAGCTCAGGCGGGCATCGGCTCGTTGCGCCTGGACAAGATTGATGAAAGCATTGTAGATCTGCTCAAGACCGGCGGCATCGAGACGGTCGCCCTCGCGCCCGAGGCGGGAAGCCAGCGGCTGCGCGATCTGCTGCGCAAGGGGATCACAACGGACGATATCCTGAACGCCGCGAAGCTTTTGATTGAAAAAGAAATGTCCAACCTGCGTCTGTACTTTATGGTGGGCCTGCCTTCGGAAGAAGATTCCGATATCGACGCCATCATCGATCTGGTCAAAAAAATCCAGCACACGGCGCTGGCCCAAACAAAAGGAAAACGGAAATTCCGGCGCATCACGCTGAGCATTAATCAGTTTATTCCCAAACCGCGAACGCCGCTCCAATGGTGCCCGCTGGCGGACGTGCAGGACGTGAAGGCCAAAATAAAAAAAATCATTCAGGCGTTCCGTGCCGACAAACAAATCAACGTGATCGCCGGTGTGGCGAAGTGGAATTATGTTCAGGCGCTCTTGTCTTCCGGGGATCGTCGTGTGGGTGACATTCTGCTGGCCGCGCATCGTCTAAACGGCAACTGGATGCGGGCGTTCAAAGAGGTGACCATCAATCCCGACTTCTACGTCTATCGTCAAAAGGATGTAAATGAATTCCTGCCGTGGGACATCATCGAAG